>JAUHVN010000494.1 GCA_030425055.1 Actinomycetes bacterium
GTCGGATGCCTGCGAGACGCCCGAAGGCGCGGCCAAGGCGCTGGGGGCGGTAGACGGCATCGTCGTGCCGGGCGGCTTCGGCATCCGGGGAATCGAGGGCAAGCTCGGCGCGCTCAAGTTCGCGCGCGAGCAGGGGATCCCGACCCTCGGCATCTGCCTGGGCCTGCAGTGCATGGTGATCGAGTACGCGCGCAACGAGGCCGGCCTCGACGGCGCCTCGTCGAGCGAGTTCGACCCCGACACCGAGTTCCCCGTCGTCGCGACGATGGCCGAGCAGGTCGACATCATCGACCGCGGCGACCTGGGCGGCACGATGCGTCTCGGCCTCTACACGGCCCAGCTCGCCGAGGGGTCGCTGGCCGCCGAGGTGTACGAGGGGCCGAGCGCCGAGGAGCGCCACCGTCACCGCTACGAGGTCAACAACGCCTACCGCGACCGTCTCGCAACCGCCGGCATGGTCTTCTCGGGCCTGAACCCCGAGCTCGACCTGGTGGAGTTCGTCGAGCTGCCGCGCGACGTGCATCCGTACTACATCGCGACGCAGGCGCACCCCGAGCTGCGCTCGCGGCCGACCGACCCGCATCCGCTGTTCCGCGGACTCATCGGCGCGGCGCTGGACCGTCATCGCTCGAGCGAGCTGTTCGACGTCGACAATGACTGACGGGCGGGGTTCCGCCGCCGAGGAGCTGCACGACGAGCCCGTCGAAGCCGAGGTGGTCGCCAGCGACACGGTCTTCGCCGGTCGCGTGTGGGACGTGCGCAGCGACACCGTGCGGTACGGCGACGACGAGATCGTGCGCCAGTACGTGGCGCATCCGGGCGCGGCGGCGATCGTCGCGCTCGACGAGCACGAGCGCGTGCTGCTGATCCAGCAGTACCGGCATCCGATCCGCCACCGCGACTGGGAGGTGCCGGCGGGTCTGCTCGACGTCGCGGGCGAGAGCCCGCTCGAGTCCGCGAAGCGCGAGCTGGCCGAAGAGGCCGACATGGCCGCCGAGTCGTGGGACGAGCTGGTGAGCGTGTTCACGACGCCGGGCGGCAACGACGAGGTCGTGCACCTGTTCCTCGCGCGCGGACTCTCGCACCTCGACCACGCCCACGACCGCGAGGCCGAGGAGGCCGACATCCGCGCCGAGTGGATGCCGCTGGCCGAGGCCGTCGACGGCGTGCTGGCGGGCCGCCTGCGCAACGGCATCCTCGCGGTCGGCGTGCTGGCGGCGGCGGAGCGCCTGCGGCGCGGCGGTGCGACGACGGCGTCCGCCGCAGCGGCGGGGGCGCCGGAGGCCTGATGCGCCTGGACCGCGCGCTCGAGGTGTACCTGCGGCACATCACGATCGAGCGCGGGCTGAGCGACCATACCGTGGCCGCGTACCGGCGCGACCTCGGCGGCTACCTCGAGTGGCTCGCCGCGCACGGCGTCGAGGATTCGGCCGAGGTCACGCCGACGCTCGTGGCCGACTTCGCCGCCGAGCGCGCGTCAGCCCAGCCGCCCCCGGCGGCGACATCGCTCGCACGCCTGCAGTCGTCGGTGCGGGGACTACACCGGTTCCTGGTGCGCGAGGGCATCGAGGCCGACGACCCTGCCGCCCGGCTGCGGCCGCCCAAGCTGCCGCAGCGCCTGCCGAAGGCGATCACGATCGACCAGGTGGAGCGCCTGCTGGATGCCGCGGGCCCGGCGCCCGACGAGGCGACCGCCGGAGACCTCACCGGCATCCGGGACCGCGCCCTGCTCGAGCTGCTCTACGCGACGGGGGCGCGCGTGTCGGAGGTCGTGCAGCTCGACCTCGACGATGTCTCGCACGGCGACGTGCTGCGGGTGCGGGGCAAGGGCTCGAAGGAGCGGATCGTGCCGATCGGGTCGTACG
>JAUHVN010000062.1 GCA_030425055.1 Actinomycetes bacterium
GGGTCGCGCCGGCCCGCCCATCGCGCGGTCGTACACCGAGCCCGCGCGCTCTTCCACCTTGTCGTCGATCGCGTCGTAGATCGCCCAGCCGATCAGCAGGATGACGGGCGGAAGCACCCAGCCCCAGATCCAGCCGAAGAACCCGCCGCCGATGCTCACGCCGCTCAGCAGCACCGTGACCACCCACACCAGGAAGGCGACGGCCAGGGCGAGCAGGAACTCGACGATCTTCTGGCCGACCTTGGTCCGCCGGGTCGCGGACTTCTCGGCCATCGAGTGGAACCACCGCGTGACGAGCGGCTTGATCCACAGTGCGAGTGCGGTCAGCACGATGCCCGCCCACAGCGCGGCCCAGCCCACGCGCGCCGGAGTCAGCCACCCGATGACCAGCAGCGTCACGACGTTGAACGCCAGCAGCGACAGGAACCGCACGACCCAGACCTTCATGGCTCCAGCCTGGCACGGCCCGGCGCCGGCGGCGAACAGTGGACCAGTCGGTCAGCGGATCAGCGGATCTGCACCAGATCGTCGAGGTCGTCGCCGGGCAGCTCGTCGACCACGGCGGTGATCTCGGTCTCGACGAGGTCGGCCCGACCCGAGATCACGTTGAGGAACGCGGTGTCGGCGGCATCCCGGCCGGTCGCGATGCGCACCAGCGTCGATCGCGGCGCGAGCGTCGTCGCGTCGACGACCCGCCACGCCCCCTCGACCCAGGCTTCGGCGACGGCGTGGAAGTCCATCGGCTCGAGCCCCGGCGCGTAGACGGCGACGGTGCGGGCCGGGATACCGCGTGCCCGCAGCAGCGCGACGCACACGTGCGCGTAGTCGCGGCACACGCCCTTGCGGATCTCGAGCGTGCGGGTGGCGCCGTCGGTGGGTCCGCTCGAGCCGGGAACGTAGCTCAGCCGCGTGCCCACCCAACTCGACACCGCGCGCAGCAGGTCGGCCGGTGCGTCGACCCCCGAGAACTCCTCGGCGGCCTGCGCGAGCAGCGCGTCGGACTGCGCGTAGCGGCTCGGTCGCAGGTAGACGAGGCGGTCGGTCGAGCTCGCGGTCGCGGCGTCGCCGAGCCCGCGGACCTCGGCGCGATAGGTCACCTCGAGGCGTCCGGTCGGGCTCGACACCGCGCGCAGCCGCGTTCCGTGCGCGTCCGACATCGGGCGCGACTCGACGGGCGAGCCGTCGACGGTCGCGGTGAACTCCTCGTCGAGGTCTCGGTAGTGGGCCGAGACGGCGACGGCGAAGACGAGCTCGGCGGGTTCGGTGACATCCAGGACGATCCTGCTCGACACGGTGCGCTGCATGCTTCGAGCTTCGCAGGGACGGCCACCGGCGGCCGAGGCTTGACAGCCCGGCCCCGGTCGTGTCAGCGCCTCACGCCGAGGCGCCGTCGGCCGAGGGCATCGGCAGGTTGCTCGTGCGGCTGCGGCCGCGCACCTCGGCGACGACGCGACCGTCCTGCGCGGTCACGCGGATGTCGTACAGACCCGAGCGGCCCGCGAGTGCCCGCCGGTCGGCCACCGCCTCGAGCACGTCGCCGGCGCGGGCGGGGGAGAGGAACGCGATGTCGGCGCCCGCCGCGAGGGTCACGGTGTCGGTCTCGTTGCACGCGAGAGCGAACGCGGTGTCGGCCAGGGCGAACACGAGCCCGCCGTGGGCGACGTGGAAGCCGTTGAGCATGTCGTCGCGCACGACCATCGTCACGACGGCGTGGCCGGACTCGGCGCGCACGACGGTCATGCCGAGGGCGGCGGATGCGGCATCCCCCGCGATCATCGCGCGGGTGTGCTCGGTGGCGAAGACGTCGTCGGCGGCGGTCATGAGTTCACCCGGATGATCTCTTCCTGGTAGGGCGCGATCACCGCGCCCGAGATGCGGCAGTCGAGCACGAGGAACCGGCGCTCGTCGACCGGCTCGTGCGCCCACGCCCCGAGCCGGTCGAGGTCGGCGATGTCGCGCACGACCACGCCCTCGGCGCCGACACCGCCGGCGAGGGCGGCGAAGTCGACCTCGGGGATCAGCATCGGCTCGGGGGCGAGACCCTTCAGCCCGTACAGGTTCACCTCGGCGCCGTAGGCCGCGTCGTTCCAGACCACCGCGACGCCGCGGCCGCCGGCGACCCGCACCGCCGACTCGAGATCGGCGAGGGCCATGAGACCGCCGCCGTCGCCCGTGGTCAGCACCACTGTCGACTCGGGCCTGGCCCGCACGGCGCCGGGGACCGACGGGAAGCCCAGCCCGATCGACTGGTAGGCGGTGCCGATCATCATCAGGCGGTCGGGCGACGCGACGGGCCAGTACATGTTCGCCCAGCCGATGAAGTGGCCGCCGTCCGAGACGACGACGCGGTCGTCGGGCAGCAGTTCGGCCAGTCGCGCCGCCACCGAGCGCGGGTCGAGGCGGCCGTCGGGGGCCAGCCCGTCGCCGCGGTCGCGCTGCCGTGCGGCCGGTACATCGACCGACTCGCGCCAGCCCGACGGCGACGCGCCGTGGGCCTCGAGGCGCTCGGCGAGGGCGGATGCCGCCAATGCGGCATCCGCGCGAAGATAGCCGCCGACGTGCGGATGCGTGGCTGCGGGCGCGATGTCGACCTGCACCACGCGCGTGCCGGGGGCGAAGAGGTCGCCGAAACGCATCGTGAACTGGTTGAGCGAGGCGCCGAACACCACGGCGACGTCGGCCTCGCGGATGAGCTCCATCGCCCCGTCGGCGCCGAATCCGCCGGTCACGCCGAGGTCGAAACGGCCGTCGGGGAAGACGCCGCGCCCGAGGGCGGTCGTCGCGGTGAGCGCGCCGGTGAGCTCGGCCAGGCGACCGAGCGCCGGACCGGCCCCCGCGATCCACGCGCCCCGGCCGGCGAGCAGCAGCGGTCGTCGAGCCGCGGCGAGCGAGCGTGCGAGGTCGTCGATCGCCGCGACGGCGAACGGGCCCGACGGAGCCTGGGGCGCGGGCAGCGTCGGCTGCGGCGGCACCGGCAGGTCGCCGACGTCGAGTCGTGCGACGTCGTACGGGATCGCGAGCACCGTCGGCACGCGGTAGGTGAGGGCGTGCTCGATCGCGATGACGGTCGTGGCGGCGGCATCCGCTCGTCCGACCGTGTAGGTGCGGGCCCCGACGGCCGAGGCCAGCGCGATCTGGTCGACGCCCCACGGACGCGGGCCCGACGTCGGCTCGTCGCCCACGACGAGCACAAGGGGCACGTGCGCCTGCACGGCCTCGGCGAGCGCGGTCAGGGTGTTCGTGAACCCGGCGCCGTAGGTCGCGGTCGCGGCGGCGAGCCCACCGCCGGCCCGGTGGTAGGCGTCTGCGGCGACGACGCCGCCCGCCTCGTGGCGCACGGCGGTGTACTCGACGCCGGCGCCCTTCACGAGCGCGTCGAGGAAGTAGGCGTTGCCGTTGCCCATCACCCCGAAGACGTGGTCGATGTGGCGGGCGAGGGTGAGGGCGACGTGGGCGGAGACGGTGGGCATGGCGACGATGCCTTTCGAGACGACGGATGCGGGCCGTATGTGTCTCGCGCGTCCTCAGGGGCGGCGGCGTGCTCATTTTTCGAGCACCGGCGGCGGTCGTCCGCCGGACAGCACGAGTATAGGCGCGGGATGCTGGCAGGATCGGACCATGAAGACGATCCAGCTGCGCCGGTACACGCTCGTCGACGGGGAGTACGACGCATTCGTCGCGTGGTGGCGCAGCTGCATCCCGCAGGTGCGGGCGGATGCCGGATTCGCGCTCGAGTTCGCGTACGGTCTGCCCGAGTCGAACGAGTTCGTGTGGGCCGTCAGCACGCCGGGCGACGAGCAGGCGTTCCTCGCCATCGAGTCCGCGTACATGGCCTCGGACGCGCGTGCCGCGGCGTTCGACGGCATCCCGCAGCGGATCGCCGAGCACGACATCCGCTTCGTGGGCGAGGACCACTCCGTCTGACGCGCTCGGCATGCGGGCCCGCGTCGTGCGGTGGTCGTGCACCCGCACGACGTTGTACAGGCCGTACAGTGGCGATCCCTCGTTGGACTGTCCGGCGAGTGTGCGGCCGGTGTTGGGCGCACACAATGGTCTTGACCAAGAAACCGCAGGATCGTATACGATCTAGGCGATGCCGCAGCATCCGCACCTGGACGAGGGAGTCACCATGACCGAGAACCGTGAGACCGAGCTGCTGGATTCCGTTCCCGACGGCCTGTACATCGGCGGCGAATGGCGGCCGGCGGCCGGTGGGCGGACGCTCGTCGTGCGCGACCCCGCGACGGGCGAGGTCGTCAAGACCATCGCCGACGCGTCGCCCGAAGACGGCAAGGCCGCCCTCGATGCGGCATCCGACGCGTTCCCGGCGTGGGCGGCGACGCCGGCGCGTGAGCGGGCCGAGATTCTGCGTCGTGCGTTCGATCTGCTGCAGGAGCGCAAGGAGGACTTCGCGCTGCTCATGACGATCGAGATGGGCAAGCCGCTCGCCGAGGCGCGCGGCGAGGTCGCCTACGGAGGCGAGTTCCTGCGGTGGTTCAGCGAGGAGACGGCGCGAATCCAGGGTCGCTACGGGCAGAACCCGGAAGGCACGGGGCGGATGATCGTGTCGCAGCATCCGGTCGGTCCGTGTTTCCTCATCACGCCGTGGAACTTCCCGCTGGCGATGGCGACCCGCAAGGTCGCGCCGGCGCTAGCCGCCGGCTGCACCGTCGTGATCAAGCCGGCCGAGCTCACGCCCCTCACGACGCTCGCGTTCGCGAAGCTGCTCGAGGACGCCGGTGTGCCCGCGGGCGTCGTCAACGTCTTCACCACCTCCACCTCGGGTGCGGTCTCCGAACCGATCATCCGCGACCCGCGGCTGCGCAAGCTGTCGTTCACGGGGTCGACGGGCGTCGGCCAGCGGCTGCTGGAGCAGGCGGCTCAGGGTGTGCTGCGCACGTCGATGGAGCTCGGCGGCAACGCGCCGTTCGTGGTCTTCGACGACGCCGACCTCGACAAGGCGGTCGACGGGGCGATGCTCGCGAAGTTCCGCAACATCGGGCAGGCGTGCACGGCGGCGAACCGCTTCATCGTGCACCGCGACGTCGCCGATGAGTTCGCGCGACGCGTCACCGAGCGGGTGCAGGCGATGAAGATCGGCCGCGGCACCGAGGAGGGTGTGGCGATCGGCCCGCTCATCGACGACCGCGCGGTCGCGAAGGCCTCGGAGCTGGTGACGGATGCCGTCGAGCGCGGCGCCACGGTCACCACCGGCGGCAACGCGGTGGACGGTCCGGGCACGTTCTACGAGCCGACCGTCGTCACCGGTGTGGTGGCGGGAAGCGACATCCTGCGCGAAGAGATCTTCGGGCCGGTGCTCGCGATCGTTCCGTTCGACGACGAGGACGACGCTGTGCGCCTGGCCAATGACACCGAGTACGGCCTGGTCTCGTATGTGTTCACCGAGAACCTCGCGCGCGGGCAGCGGATGATCGAGCGACTCGAGACCGGGATGATGGGGCTCAACGTCGGGGTCGTCTCGAACGCCGCCGCCCCGTTCGGCGGGTGGAAGATGTCGGGCCTGGGCCGCGAAGGCGGCGCCGAGGGCATCCACGAGTACCTGCAGACGAAGTACACGCTGACCCCCAACCCGTTTTGACGCGCGGCGGCCGCCCCGCCCCTCTTCGCTGAGACTGCATCCGGGCGCCGAGACAGCCGTCGAAACCCGCAGTCTCGGCCGGCGGATGCGGTCTCACGGTAGGTGGTCGGAGGTGCGCGCGATGATGGGCGGGTGGACACCACGCGGCTGAGGGCCGAGCGGCTGAGGTCGCAGCGGCTGAGCGCGCCTGCGGCATCCGTCGTCGACGCCGCGTCGCACCTCCTCGCGACCCAGTCGCAGGAGTTCTGGGGAGGGCGCTGGGCGCTCGCGTTGCGCACGCGGGGCGTCGAGCGCATCGCCGAGGTCGACGCGCTGTTCGACCGCGGTGAGCTGGTGCGGTCGTGGACGATGCGCGGCACGATCCACACGATCCCGGCGCGCGACCTCGCGTGGGTGCTCGGCCTCACCGGTGAGCGGCAGTTCCGCTCCGCGGCATCCCGGCATCGCCGGCTCGGCATCGACGACGATCTGCTGCGGCGTGCCGAGCGCGCGGTGCGCGGCGCGCTGCGCGGCGGCGGTCGGCTGACGCGCGCCGAGCTGTTCGACCTTCTGCGCGGTCTCGGCGTCGATCCGCGCGAGCAGCGGGGCGTGCACGTGCTGCAGTCGCTGTCGCTGCGCGGCGTCATCGTGCAGGCGGCCGTCGTTCCGCGCGAGGGCGGCCCGACGCGCGAGCAGTACCTCGTGCTCGCCGAGGAGTGGATCGCGGATGCCGCACCGCCGCCCGATCCGCTCGCCGAGTTCTTCGCGCGCTACATCGACGGGCACGGCCCGGCCGGGGCGGCCGACTTCGCGTGGTGGTCGGGGCTGCCGATCGGCACGGCCCGGCGGGCCGTCGAGGCCGCGGGCGATCGCGTGCGCGAGGTCGGAGAGCGGGTGTACGTCGGGGTGCCGCGCCCGCGCGCATCGGCGACCGCCGCCGACGTGGTCGCGTTGCCGCCGTTCGACGAGTACTTCCTGTCGTACGCCGACCGATCGACGCCGACCGCGGATGCCGCCCACGTGCCGCTGATCGCCACCGGCGGCATGATGCGCCCGATCCTGGTCGCACGGGGCGAGATCGTCGCGACGTGGCTGCACTCGCTGGCGGTCGGCCGGCACGCCGACGATCCAGTTCCCGACCTGCTCGTGCCGGCTGGCGCGACGGATGCCGAGCTGTCGGCCGCCCTCGAGCGGTACCGCCGGTTCATCTCCGGCTGACCGGCCGGCCTCGGCCCCGCCACAGCGTCGGAGATCGCCGCACCGTCGGACGCCTGCGCCCCGGGCGGTCCTGCGCAGCGGTGATCTCCTGCGCAGTGGCGGGCGGCCGCCCTACGCGTGGCGGTCGAGGAAGGCGTACACCTCGCCGTCGTCGACGCCGGGGAAGGCGCCGCGGGGGAGCGGCGAGAACATCTGCATGTGCACGCGGGCGCTCGGCCATGCTTTGCCGGCCCACCGTTGGGCGACGTCGGCGGCGGGGCGGCGGCAGCACGACTCGTCGGGGCACGTCGAGACCGCGCGCTTGCTCGTCTCGCGGCCTCGGAACCACTTGGCGTCGTCGAAGGGCACGCCGACGGTGATCGAGAACTCGCCCTCGTCGGTGGTGCCCGTCTGCGTCGAGCACCAGAAGGTGCCGCCGGGGGTGTCGGTGTACTGGTAGTGCTCGGTGGTGCGGTTCTGCTGCGAGAAGGCCTCGCGGGCGGCGAAGCGGCGGCACGCGATCTGGCCGTCGATCGCACCCGTGACGTCCATGGGCAATGGCAGACCGTCGTTCTCGTAGACGCGCGTGATGGCCCCCGAGCCGTCGACGCGCAGGAAGTGCAACGGGATGCCGAGGTGCACCGTCGACAGGTTCGTGAGCCGCATCCCGGCGGCCTCGTGCGTGACACCGAAGGCATCGCGGAAGTCCTCGACGGCCAGATCGCGGTCCTTCTTGGCCTGCTGCAGGAAGGCGACCGACGCCGTCTCGGGCATGAGGCAGCACGCGGCGTAGTAGTTGATCTCGAGGCGCTGCTGCAGGAAGTCGGCGTAGTCGGTGGGACGCTCGTGCCCGAGCAGTCGGTGGGCCATCGCCTGCAGCGCCATCGACCGCAGGCCGTGCCCGCCGGGGATGGACGCCGGGGGCAGGTAGATGCGCCCGTGCTCGAGGTCGGTGACCGAGCGCGCCGAGTGGGGCAGGTCGCTCACGTAGATCAGCTCGAACCCGAGCTGCTGGGCCATGATGCTCACCGTGCGGTGGGTCAGCGCGCCGCCGGTGTGCCCGGCGGCCTTGAGCTGACGCTCGGCGAGCCGCTCGATGTCGGGCAGGTGGTTGTCGATCGCGCGCATCTTCAGCCGCAGTTCGGTGTTCGCGCGGCGCGCCTCCTCGGGGGTCGCGATCGCCTCGCGCTCGCGGCGCTGCAGTTCGCGGTGCAGACCCAGCAGCGACTCGAGCGTCTCGTCGCTCATGCCCTTGGTGACCTTGACCGAGGGGATGCCGAGACCGCGGAACACCGAGCTGGACTGCGCGCGCTCGAGCTCGATCTCGAGTGCGGCGCGGCGATTCGGGGGTTCGGTCGACAGCAGGTCGGTGACGTCGGTGCCGGTCGCGGCGGCGATGGCCTGCAACAGCGACAGCTTGGGCTCGCGCTTGCCGTTCTCAATGAGGCTCAGCTGGCTGCCCGCGACGCCGACACGCTCGCCGAGCTCGTCGAGGGTGAAGCCGTTCGAGACCCGCTGATGGCGGATGCGGTGACCGAGGGTCGACAGTTCCAGGGCGGTGGCGGCCATTCCTTGATGATACGGAAAGAATCGCGAATCTTGCACGCGATCTTGCGAAGAAACAGTTCCGAGCCACGCGCAAGGTGGAAACAAGAGCTCATCAGCCGCGAAGAAGGAGCGCCCCCATGGCACTTGCCGACACGTTCACGCGACCGGAGAACACCGTCACCCCGCCCCCCGCTCGTACGTTCGGCGATCTGCCCACGGTTCAGGGCCAGGGCATGGCCGAACTGGTCGCGTGGGTCGACTCCATCGCGGCGCTCACGCAGCCCGCCCGCATCCACTGGGTCGACGGCTCGCGCGCCGAGAACGACGCCCTGCTGCGCGAGATGGTCGACGAGGGCAAGCTCATCAAGCTCAACCCCGAGTGGCGTCCCGGCTCGTACCTCGCCCGCTCGCACCCGAGCGACGTCGCGCGCACCGAGGGTCGCACCTTCATCGCCTCCGAGCGCGAAGAGGATGCCGGCCCCACCAACAACTGGGCCGAGCCCTCCGAGATCCGCGGCACGCTCGAGGGCGTCTTCGAGGGCTCGATGAAGGGCCGCACGATGTATGTCGTCCCGTTCTCGATGGGCGCCGTCGGCGGACCGCTCTCGCACATCGGCGTGCAGGTGACCGACTCGGCGTACGCCGTGGCATCCATCGAGATCATGACCCGCGTGGGCACCGAGGTGCTGCGCGAGATCGCCGGCGGAGCGCCCTGGGTGAAGACGGTGCACTCCGTCGGCGCACCCCTCGAACCGGGTGAGCAGGATGTCGCGTGGCCCTGCAACGACGAGAAGTACATCGTGCACTTCCCCGACACGCTGGAGGTGTGGTCGTACGGGTCCGGCTACGGCGGCAACGCCATCCTGGCCAAGAAGTGCTTCGCGCTGCGGATCGCCTCGGTCATCGGTCGCGACGAGGGCTGGCTCGCCGAGCACATGCTGCTCATCCGCGTGATCGACCCCGCCGGTCGCGCCTACCACGTCGCCGCCGCATTCCCGTCGGCGTGCGGCAAGACCAACCTCGCGATGCTGCGGCCGACGATCCCCGGCTGGCGCGTCGAGACGCTCGGCGACGACATCGCGTGGCTGCGCCCGGGAAGCGACGGCCGCCTGTGGGCGATCAACCCCGAGGCCGGCTTCTTCGGCGTCGCGCCGGGAACAGGGGAGTCGACCAACGTCACGGCGGTCGAGACACTGTGGGGCAACACGATCTTCACGAACGTCGCGCTGCGCCCCGACGGCGACGTGTGGTGGGAGGGCCTGACCGACACGCCCCCCGCGCAGCTCACCGACTGGGAGGGCAACCCCTGGACGCCGGCATCCGGTCGCCCCGCCGCGCACCCCAACTCGCGCTTCACCGTCAGCGCCGGGCAGTGCCCGCAGATCGCCGGCGACTGGGACGCCCCCGAGGGCGTGCCGCTCGATGCGATCCTGTTCGGCGGCCGCCGCGCGACCAACGTGCCGCTCGTCGTCGAGGCCACCGACTGGACCCACGGCGTCTTCATGGGCTCGAACATCTCGTCCGAGCGCACCGCCGCCGCCGAGGGCACCGTCGGCGAGCTGCGCCGCGACCCGTTCGCGATGCTGCCGTTCTGCGGGTACAACATGGCCGACTACTTCGGTCACTGGCTCAAGATCGGCCAGAAGCTGCGGTTCGACCGCGCGCCGCGCATCTTCCAGGTCAACTGGTTCCGCAAGGGCGCCGACGGCTCGTTCCTGTGGCCGGGCTTCGGCGACAACTCGCGCGTGATCGACTGGATCATCCGTCGCATCGAGGGCGAGGTGCCCGCGGTGGACAGTCCGATCGGCCGTCTGCCGCGCACCGAGGACCTCGACGTCGACGACCTCGACATCACGCAGGACGCCCTCGACGCGCTCTTCGCGATCGACCCCGAGTCGTGGAAGCGCGAAGCCGACCTCACCGAGGAGTTCTACGCGACCTTCGACGGCCGGGTGCCGGCACCGCTGCAGGCCGAGCTCGCGGCGCTGCGGTACCGCCTCGAGCGCGCGTAGCGCGCAGCATCCCCGTTCATCCGTCGTCTGGGTACGCCTGCCGCGCCGCTGAGCGTGCACAGACGACGGATGAAGAGGTCACACCAGCAGCTGGTGCTTCGCCAGGTCGCGGTAGAGCGGCGTCGAGGCCACCAGCTCGGAGTGCGTTCCCTGACCGATCACGCGACCGTGGTCCATCACGACGATGAGGTCGCTGTCGACGACGGTCGACAGGCGGTGCGCGATCACGACGAGGGTGCGCCCGGCTGCAACCGCGTCGATCGCCTCGCGCATCCGCTGCTCGTTGAGACCGTCGAGCGACGACGTCGACTCATCGAGCAGCAGGATCGGCGGAGCCGCCAGCAGCGCCCGCGCGATCGCGAGCCGCTGCCGCTCACCGCCCGACAGCATGACGCCGCTCTCGCCGACGGGCGCCTCAAGACCCAGCTCGCTGCGGTCGAGCACGTCGCCGAGGTTGACGGCGCGCAGCACGCGCTCGCAGTCCTCGTCGGATGCGTCCGGCGAAGCCAGCCGCAGGTTGTCGCCGATCGTGCCCGCCAGCGTCGGGGCATCCTGCTCGACGTAGCCCAGCTGCGCACGCAAGTGGTCGCGGTCGAGCGCGCGCACGTCGGTGCCGTCGAGCAGGATCGCGCCGTCGGTCGGATCGTAGAACCGCTCGATGAGGGCCAGCGTCGTGCTCTTCCCGGCGCCCGACGGGCCGACGAGCGCGACGCGCGACCCCCGCGGCACCGTGAACGAGACGCCGCGCAGCACATCCGCGGCATCCGTCGTCGTGTCGTCGGATGCCTCGGGCAGCACGATCGTCGACGTGTCGACGTGGGCGCTCTCGAGCACCGCCATGGCCTCGGTCTCGGCTGAGCGCCGCGCGGCGACGACCGCATCGGGGTAGCGGAACCTCACGTCGCGGAACTCGATCGCCGCCGCTGGTCGGAGGATCGCGTCTCGGTCGGAGGCATCCGCGTCGATCGTCCGACCGGAGGCGGATTCTCCGACCGCGGTGTCGGTGACGGATGCGGCGATCGCGGC
>JAUHVN010000495.1 GCA_030425055.1 Actinomycetes bacterium
ACGGCGAGCCCGGCGGTCGCGGGGCCTGTCGCGTTCGCGACCACGCCGACCGCGGCGCCGATCGCTCCGGCATCCTGCACCGGATCGAACCCGCGATCGATCGTGGCGGTGAAGGCGAGGTCGAGCGCAGCGACGGCGAGCGCCGTCATCACGGCGATTCCGAACAATGCCGCCGACAGCATCCGGAGTACCGGCGCCGCGACGGCGACCAGCAGCAGCGTCACGGCCAGCGGCTCGACGGGGACGGCGAGCAGAGCCTGCGGGCTGCCGCGCGACAGTGCGGCCGCCAGCAGCGGCACCGCGACGATCCCCGCGACCGCGATGGCGGTGACGACGCGCGAACCGCGCCGCGGTGTGGGCTGCGGACCGGACTGCATGACGCCGCCGCCGTCAGGCCCGGGCGGATGGTTCGGCCGCGCCGTCGGGCGAGGCGCCGTCGGGCGCGGCGCGGTCGCAGCGCTCCGACAGGGCGTAGCGCAGCAGCACGACGTCGCCGATCGGGCGGACGTCGGCGAGCGCGGCGCGCCGGCTCGAGGTCCACGGGAAGGCACCGGCCTCGACGAACCGCGGTGCGCCCGTCTCGCCGACGAAGAAGGGCGCGATCACCAGCTGCAGCTCGTCGACCATCTCATCGACGAGGAACTGGGTGAGAAGTCTTCCGCCTCCCTCGACCATGAGGCGCTCGACGCCCCGCTCGGCGAGGGCGTCGAGCAGGCCCGAAATCGTGACATCGGGTGCGAGCGGCACCACATCGGCGAGGGCGCCGACCCGCCCCTGCACAGCGGCGACGGCGTCGGCCGGGCAGAACACGATCCGCTCGACGCCGTCGCCCTCGGTGAAGAACGCCGCCGTCGGCGGCAGGTCGCCCGACGCGGTCACGGTCACCTTCATCGGGGATGCCGATCGTCCTGCGGCGACGCGGTCGCGGCGACGCTGTTCGCTGCGCACCAGCAGCCGGGGATCGTCGCGGCGCACCGTCGATGCGCCGACCATGATGGCGTCGCACTCGGCGCGCAGTCCGTCGACGCGGTCGAAGTCGGCCGCGTTCGAGAGCTCGAGCTTGCACGGCGTCGCGTTGTCGAGATAGCCGTCCATCGACATGGCGCAGCTGAGCAGCACGTAGGGGCGCGTCATCCGGCCTCCTCGTCTCGCGTGCGGGCACGCCGGCGCGCGGCGGAAGCCGCGATCACCGCCGCACCCGGAGCGACGGCGATGAGTGCGAGCACGCCGAACGCGGTCGATGCGGCCAGGCCCGCCGCGGCGCCGAGACCCGCGGCGACGAACGCCCACGCGGCGACGCCTTCGCGCGGACCCCACCCGCCGATGCCGAGCGGGATGCCGGAAGCGAGCACGGCGATCAGCGAGACCGAGACGAGCTGGGCGGCCGGGGCATCCACCCCGACGGCGAGCGCGGCGACCACGAAGGTCGCGACGTGGCATGCGATCACGACGACGGATGCCACGGTGATTCCGGTCACCGCGGCGACCGAGCCGAATGCGGTCCGCATCAGCGCGACCTCGCGACCGAGGAACGCGCGCACCCGCCGACTCGCGGCGGCCACGACAGCCACCGCGGCGGCGATTCCGATGAAGGCGAGCACCGCCACACCGAGCGCCGACAGCGAGGCGAACTCCTGCAGCACGAGCAGCACGACCGCCGCCGCGATCAGCTGCACCGCCTGACCGGCGGCGCGCTCCGCCGCCACGGCGCGTGCCGCGTTCGCCGTGGCTCCGACCCCGCGCCCATGCCACACCACGCGATGGACGTCGCCGACGATGCCGCCAGGCAGCACGGAGTTCAGGAACTGCGACCGGTAGTACGCCGCGATCGCCGGGCCGCGATCGAGCCGAAGGCCGAG
>JAUHVN010000496.1 GCA_030425055.1 Actinomycetes bacterium
CCCAGCATCCCCCGGGCGATTCCGTGGTGCGCACGGGCGAAGCCGCCCAGCGCCCACGGCAGCGTGAAGGCGAACACGACCCCGGCGATGGAATAGAGCACGACCTCGACCGACCACGACGACCAGCCGCCGAACAGCCACGGCATCGCGTCCGCGACGTAGTGGCCCCAGCGACCGCCGTTTTCGCGCGGCAGGAATCCGCCCCAGAACCAGTAGGTGAGCCCGCCCAGGCTGAGGCTCAGCCACACCGTCGTCAGTGCGAAGGTGACGCTCGCGACGATCGGGCTCACGATCATCCCGTGCACGAGATACAGCCAGTAGTGGGCGTTGCGCAGCGGGCGCGACAGCGTGTACCAGATGCCCGTCCGGGCGGGATCGTCCTGATCCCACACCGGCTCGTCGACCTGGGGCAGGCCGGTGAGCCGCAGCAGATAGCGGTCTGCGACTCCGAACCCGCGCGCGACGATGAGAGTCACGACGACGAGCGGAAGTCCGACGATCAGGATCAGCAGGCCCACGCCCGTCCAGAACATCGACGCGAGCACGCTCACGGCGGTCATGGCGAGCGCGAACGCGACGATCAGGTAGGCGGCGCTGCCGGGCGTCTGCTTCCACAGCCGCCCGTACGTCGCCCAGAATCCGCGCGGCGGTGCAGGGGTCACGGTGGTCTCCTCGATGTCCATGCTCCCAGCCTCGCCGCGCGTCTCGCGACGCGGCATCCGACCGGCTCCCGAAGCGATCGGGGGGCTGTCCCCCGTCCCGACCACCGGATGCCCCCTCAGCCCGCGAACGTCACCCGGCCGCCGAGCAGCGTCGCCGACACCGCCATCGCGCGCAGGCCGTCGGCCGTCGCCTCGAACGGGTCCGCTCCGCACAGCACGAGGTCGGCGCGAGAGCCCGGCTCGACATCGGCACTCGCGCCGCGGTGGGTCGAGGCGGTGAGCGCGGTCTGCATGTCGACGGCCTCCTCCGGATGCCACGGCTCGCGGCCATCGCGGGTGCGATGGACGGCCGCGGCGATCGCCGCCCACGGATCCAGGGGCGAGACGGGGGCGTCCGATCCGAAGAGGACCGTGGCACCGGCGTCTGCGAGCGACCGCAGCGGATAAGCCAGCGCGGTCTGCAGCCGCCACAGCCGATCGGTGAGATCGCGGTCGTCGACCGCGTGCTCGGGCTGCACGCTCGCGGCCACTCCGAGGCGGGCGAAGCGCGGGATGTCGGCGTGGGCGATCAGCTGCGCGTGCTCGATGCGCCCCCACGCGCCGCTCGCCGCGAACGCGTCGAGGGCGTGCGCGTTGGCCACGTCGCCGATGGCGTGGATGGCGCACTCGATGCCGGCGCCGGCGGCGCGGGTCATCCATGCGATGAGATCGTCGGGGTCGACCGTGAGCATGCCGAGATCGTGCGGGTCGCCGGGATACGGATGCGAGCACGCGGCCGTGCGCGTGCCGAGTGAGCCGTCGGTGATGACCTTCAGCGGGCCGACGTGCACGAGATCGCTCTCGGCCCCCTCGAGCACATCGCCGGAGCGCAGCCCCTCGTCGACGGCGCGGTCGAGGAAGTCGGGGTAGATGCCGAACTCGACCCGCAGCGCGTCGAATCCGGCGGCGAGCCGCCGCCGCCACGACTCGGCGTTCCACGCCATGTCGAGGTCGACGATGCCGACGACGCCGCGCGCGGCCGCCGCCTGCGCCATCTGAGCCACCAGCGCGTCGCCGGTCAGCGGATCGACGAGGTTCAGTCGGCGCGACACCTCGAAGGCCGGCGTCTCGCGGAGCAGGCCATCGGGCGAGATCATCCCCTCCTTGCGCAGCGCCGCCGAGTTGAGCCAGACGCTGTGGACGTCGGCATTGATGAGG
>JAUHVN010000063.1 GCA_030425055.1 Actinomycetes bacterium
GCCGAACGTCCCGTCGGTCAGCGGTCGTGGTCGCGGTGCTCGGCGCCGTAGACGGCCGCCTGGGTGCGACGCTCCATGCCGAGCTTGGCGAGCAGGGCGCTGACGTAGTTCTTCACCGTCTTCTCGGCGAGCCCGAGGTGCTCGCCGATCTGCCGGTTCGTCAGGCCGTCGGCGATCAGGTCGAGCACCTGGCGCTCACGGTAGGTGAGGTCCACCGTCGGGGCGTCGGTGGCGTGGGTGCACGGAGCCGCGGCGGTCGCGGCGCGCTGCAGAGAGGTCGACGACTGCACCGTCCGCCCGGCGGCCACGGCGCGGATCGCCTCGACGAGGGCGCCGCTGCGCACATCCTTCAGGACGTACCCGCTCGCGCCCGCCAGTGCGGCCGCGCGCAGTGCCTCGTCGTCGTCGTACGCGGTGAGGATGAGGCAGCGGATGCCGGAGTGCCGCGAGAGCACCTCACGGCACAGCGCGATGCCGCTGCCGTCGGGCAGCCGTACGTCGAGCACCGCGACGTCCGGCGTCGTCGCCTCGATGCGCCGCAGCGCGTCGGCGACCGTGCCCGCCTCGCCGACGACGTCGAGGTCGCCGGCGGTCTGCAGCAGCTGGGCGATGCCGCGGCGCACCACTTCGTGATCGTCGACGAGGAAGACGGTGGTCATGAGTGCTCCTCGTCGATGGGAACCCGCCAGATCGCGGTCGTGCCGCCGCTGGCGCCGGCGCCCAGTTCGAACGCGCCGCCGCGCAGGGCTGCGCGCTCTCCGAGGTTCGTGAGACCGCGCGGCACCGCATCGGCGGGCATCCCACGGCCGTCGTCCGCCACCGTGAGGGTGACGTCGTCGCCCACGCGCAGGACGACGTCGACCGTCGTCGCGTCCGCGTGGCGGACCACGTTCGACAGGCACTCGCGGAGCACCGCCGCGAGGTCTTCGGCCAGGTCGGGGCCGACGAGCGTGTCGATCGCGCCTTCGAACCGGATTCGCGGCGCCGACGGCAGATGGTGCGCGGCGTCGGAGGCGATCTCGAGCAGCCGCTCGCGCGTGCCCCCGCCGCGATGGCCGTCGCCGGCGCCGAGCGCGAAGATCACCGTGCGGATCTCCTTGATCGCCTCGTCGAGCGCGTCGATCTGCGCCGTGAGCGCGGCGACCGTGTCGCCGTCGGCCGACGACGCGACGGCCTGCAGTGCGAGGCCCGCACCGAACAGCCGCTGGATGACGTGGTCGTGAAGGTCGCGGGCGATGCGTGCGCGGTCGCGCGCGAGCTCGAGGCGACGGCGGTCGTCGCGCCCCCGCACGACCTCGATCGCCACGCCCGCCTGGCCGGCGAACACGAATCCCATCTCGAGCTCGTCATCGCTGAAGGGGCGTCCGCCGTCGCGCCGCGCGAGCGTGAGCACGCCGAGCGCCTCCGCTCCCGACAGCAGCGGAAGGGCCACGGTGGGTCCGAGCGCCGGGCGCTCGCTCAGCTCGGGGACGTGGGGCGCGCTCGCGGCGCGTCCCGACCGCAGCGCCCGCTCGGCGAGCGTCCCGTCGAGGGGGATGGTGCGGCCGTGCAGGCTCGCGGCGCCCCTTCCTGTCGCCGCGACGACGGTGAGCGCCGATTCCGAGGCATCCAGCGTCGCGAGGATCACCAGGTCGGCGCCGACCATCGGCGCGAGGCGTTCGGTGATGACGTCGAAGGCGTCGGCGCTGTCGACGACGAGCAGAGCACCCATCACGTCAGCGAGCGCCGCGTTCCACGCCTCTCGCGTGCGCGCGCGTTCGAACAGGCGCGCGTTGGCGATCGCGATGCCGGCGATCGCGGCGAGCGAGACGATGAGCTCTTCGTCCTCGTCGGTGAACCCGCCGCCGATGCGTTCGGCCAGGTACAGGTCGCCGTACACCTCGCCGCGCACGCGCACGGGCACGCCGAGGAACGAGTCCATCGGCGGGTGCTGCGCGGGGAAGCCGACCGAGCGCGGATCCGAGCCGAGATGATCGAGCCGCACCGGTGCGTCGGCGGCGATGACGGCGCCCAGGATGCCGGTGCCGCGCGGTGGGTCACCGATCCTGCGGGCGACATCGCGGGGGATGCCGCGATGGATGAACCGTTCGAGCATCCCGTCGTCGCCCAGCACACCCAGGGCGCCGTATCGCGCGCCGACCAGTGTCATCGCCGACTCGACGATGCGCCCGAGGA
Source organism: Actinomycetes bacterium (assembly GCA_030425055.1). Taxonomy (GTDB): domain Bacteria; phylum Actinomycetota; class Actinomycetes; order Actinomycetales; family Microbacteriaceae; genus Microbacterium. Next base: position 2,176 of record JAUHVN010000063.1, read on the forward strand.
CGTCCTCGAGTTCGAGGTGCTCCACGACGGCACCGGCCGCCGCCAGCAGGTCGTCGAGATGCCGCCGCGTCGCCTCGGAGTCCGTCGCCCGCACGTCGGCCTCCTTCAGCATCCGTACGCCGGATTCTAGTGAGGCTCGAGGGGCGGCACGACACACACCGGGATGTCGACCTGACCGATCACGTCGCGCGCGACCGAGCCGATGATCCCCGCTTCGAGCACCCCGCGGCGGTGGGTGCCCACGACGATCATGCTCGACCGGTCGGCTTCGGCGCACAGCGCGCCGCCGGGGGATGCGCCGATGAGGCGCTCTTCGACCTCGATCGTCGGATGCGCCTCGCGCACGCGGCGGACCGCGTCGCGGAGGATCTGCCGATGGCTCTCCTTGACCTGCAGCGGCGATGCCAGCAGCGCGACCGAACCGTCCATCGTCGGCGTCGGCATCGACCACGCGTGCACGACGCGCAGTCGGCCGCCGCCGCTCTCGGCCTCGCGGGCTGCGAACATCAGTGCGGCATCCGACGAGTCGTCGTCGTCGATGCCGACCGTGACGGGGTGGTCGTCGGCGGTCCAGGTGTCGGGCACGAGGCACACCGGGGTGTGGGCCCGCGCGGTCAGCCTCGACGGCATCCATCCGCTGAGGGCTGCGCGGAGCGGTCGCCCCCGGTGCACGCCGATCACCAGCAGGTCGGCGCGGTCGGCCTCGGCCAGCAGCGCCTTCGGCATGGTCCCCCCGATGCGGTGGGACTCGACGTGCGATCCCGGCGACCGGTCGCGCACGCGACGCTCGGCCTCGTGGAGGGCGAGGCGATTGTGGGAGTGGTCTCCGGCCGGGGCGAGGGCGGCCGTGACCATCGCGAGCACCACGGTGCACGTCTTGTCGGCGCAGTGGTCGGCGACCCATTCGAGGGCGCTGCGTGCGGCTGGGCTCTCGTCGTATCCGACGACGATGTTCTGCATGATCGCTCCCTTCGTCCGCCGGCGCGATCCGTCCGGCATCCGCAGGCTACGACGGCGCGCACACGCTGATCAGGGTCGAAGGTCCCGGCGACCCCGGGCGCGCCGCCGGCCGATCTGGGATGGTGGAACGAACGGACCCGCGAGGAAGGCGAGCTGATGGCCGATCGACGGACGCGCACCGCCGAAGGCGGCTGGATGGGACTGACGACGCTGGGCGATCCGGCCGCCGAGCGCGTGGTCGTGCTGTTCCACCCGACGCCCGGCGCCAGCGGATTCGACCCCGACCCGGCGGTCACGCGTCACGAGGGGGTGCGCCTCCTGGGCTTCGACCGCCCCGGCTGGGGGGCGTCGGACCCGCTGCCGGACGGTGCGCACGCGTCGTTCGCGGACCACGCCGACGATGTCGCCCGCTACCTGCGCGAGACCGACGCCGAGGCCCGACGGGCGAGCGGAACGGTGTCGGGCCCCGTCGGCGTCATCGGCTGGGGTGCGGGCGCACGGGCGGCGCTGAGCCTCGCCGGTCGGCATCCGTCGCTCGTCGACCGGCTCGTCCTCGTCGACGCGCCCGCGCACGGCTTGCGCCTGCGGGTCGACGGCCCGCCGTTCCGTCCGGCGGACCTGGGCATCGCCGATCCCGCCGAGTACGACGTCTCCGCCGGCAGCGAGCGGCGGCTGGAGCGGATGCTCGCCGAGGCGGGCCGCCGCGGCCGCCGTGGTCTCGAATTCGACCAGGCGGCCATGCGCACGCGCGACTGGCGCGACACGCTGCGCGACATCCGCGCCGAGACCCTGCTCGTCTACAGCGTCGATCGCCCCGACACGGGACCCGTCGTCGACGGGTGGGTGCTGCGCCGCCGCATCCCGGGGTCGCGCGTGGTGCGGGTCGAGAACGCCGGGGCCCTCACGATCTGCGCGGTGTGGCCGCGGATCCTCGCCCACGCGGCGCCGCGCTCATCCAGCTGATCGGGCCACGGCGTCTCGTGGGCCGCGCGGTCGGCCTCAGCCCAGTGCGATGAGCAGCGAGAGCGCCGCGAGCACGATCGACACCGGCACCATGACGTACCGCTCGGGCTTGCTGCGCGAGATGGCGTTCATGGCGATGCCGAGCGTGAAGTAGGCGAAGATCACCCACATCGCCACCTGCGAGAACGCATCGGGGAAGACATCGACGATTCCGACGCGGTCCCACGCGATCGCGGCGATGAGGGCGTAGACGACGATCGTCACCGCGCTGCCGATCCGCAGCCGGGCCGGCAGCACCCGATGCTGCCCGCCCCACGCGAACCGGCCGAACGGAGCGCCGAAGACGAGCGCGGCCTGGAAGATCGCCAGCACGGCGAGGACGACGGTGAGAGCGGATGCGGCGATCACAGCGCCCATCCTTCCTCGCCGCGCACCCTCACGAGCACATTTCCGCGCTTGCGACCGGTCTCGACGTGCGCGTGCGCCTGCGCGATGTCGTCGAGGTCGTACTCGCGGTCGATCACCGCGCGCAGCGCGCCCGACGCGAGCAGGTCGCGCACGGCCATGAGCTCGTCGAGCGTCTCGTCGCGGCGCGTGCGCACCGTGACGAAGCGTCCACCGTCGTTCAGGATGCCGCGCAGCCGGCGCTCGCGCAGCGTGCCGACGGCGTCGAAGACGACGTCGAACCGGCGTGCGACGGTGGTGACGTCGGTCGTGGTGTGGTCGATCACGGCGGCGGCGCCCAGTTCGCGCACCAGGTCGGCGTTGCGCGCCGAACTGACCGCGGTCACCCGGGCGCCGCGCGCCCGCGCGATCTGCACGGCGAAGCTGCCGACGCTGCCCGACGCCCCGTTCACGAGCACGTCGGTGCCCGCCACGACGCCGGCCTCGTCGAGGAAGTGGAGGGCCGTCATCGCGCCGACGGGCGTCGGGGCCGCCTCGTCGAACGTCACATGGTCGGGGATCTCGGCGATGACGCCCTCGGCGTCGACGAGCACGAACTCGGCGTGCGCGCCGTGCTCGGTGCCCGACGTGGTGCCGAAGACGCGGCATCCGGGCGCGAAGCCCACCGCGCTGTCGCCGACGGCCGCGACCGTGCCGGCGAACTCGTGACCGAGCACGCGCTTGGGCTTCTCGCCGAAGGCGCGCACGATCAGTGCCGGCATCTTGCGCAGCACCACGTCGCCGCGGGTCACCGAGGTGGCGTGCACCCGCACGAGCACCTCGCCCGGCGCGGGCACCGGCACGGTCAGGTCGGTGTGCTCGAGTCCGTCGACCGATCCGGGCCGATGCGTGCGCACGGCCCTCACGGCTGCACCTGCCCGGACTTGCGCATCCACGCCTCGGTGTTCACGCCCTTGAAGAGCAGCCACACGGCGAAGAGCAGCTCGCCGGGGATCGCAAGCACGATCACGACGATCTCGAGCGGGCCGGCCAGTTCCGGGAAGATCAGCACCCCGAAGCTCTGGACGAAGTAGCCGAGTCCGGCGAGCACCAGCAGGATCCCGACGATCTTCGGCATGAAGCCCGAGCGGTACGCCAGCCAGCCGGTCAGCGTGAGCGACAGGGCGAAGAACAGACCCCACACCAGCACGATCGATCCGTTCGTCTCCTGGAAGAACTGGCCGAGAGCCTCGGCCTCGGCGGCCGAGAACGCGGCGAGGAAGCCCGCGCCGCTGAGTGCGACGAGGGTCGCGATGCTGGTGAAGACGTTGCCGGCGGCCATGACGACGCCCTCGGCCACGCGTGCCAGCGCGGCGGCGAGCGACCCCGCACGGCTGACGGGCCGGAAGAGCACGTAGAGCACGGCGGCGACGGCGATCTCGATCAGGAAGATGGATGCTTCACCGGCCATCCCGAGGCGGAACAGCGTCTCGTTGGCGCGGATGCCCTCGGCGGTCGCCGCGGCGTCGCCCGGTACGAACAGCGAGCTGCGCACGGCGGTCGACAGCGGGTAGATGAGGAAGATCGCGAGGTACAGCACCCCGGCGATCCGGGTGAGGCGGCGCAGGCGGCGCGGCGTCGAGGCGACGCCGGCGGGCCGGGCGGTCGTGTCGGTGGCGGTCATGATCTCTCCTTGTGTTCAGGCCCGCTGGGTGCGGGCGCTCTTGCGTTCGTGGGTGATCGAGGCGGCGGCGTTCGTGATCTCACCCGCGACGAGGGCGGTGATGAGCACGTTCGCGACCCAGAAGGGTGCGGCATCCGTCAGGGTGAGGACGACCGCGAGGGCGGCACCCGCGGCGAGGATCGCGTACCCCGCGCGGCGGCCGTCGAGGGCGCCGCGGTCGCTGCGGACGGGCGGGGCGATCGCGGCCATCGTGATGTGGACAGCGGCGAGCAGCACCACGGTGCCGATCACGCCCCACACCGCCAGGTCGGTGACGCCCGCCTGCGCGATACCGGCGGATGCCGCGCGCTGCGCCACCGCCACGGCGTAGCCGCCGAACACGACGGCAAGCACCCCCATCACGGCCCAGGCGCTCTTCTCGCGGAAGCTCATGGTGTGTCCTCTCAGTCGGCTTCGGTGAGGTGATGTCCCCACGCTAGGAATGGCGGATACCCGCGGTATTGCGCGATTCGGCCGTTCTTTGGGCACTTGCGGCCACGCGTGGCACTACGCTCTGGGGGCGAACGGGGGAGTCGTATGAGCGTCGTGGGCGGACCGGTCATCCGGCGCGTCATCGACGCGTCACGGGATGCCGGAACCCGCGACGAGCTGCTTGCGAGTGTGGGGCTCGCGCCGAACGCCTCACCGCGCGAGGCCGCCCGCGAAGCGGTCGCAGCGGACGCCTACTACGACCTGCTCGAGCGGGTCACGCGGCCGGGCGACCACAGCCTGCCGCTCCGCTACGCGACGCTGCTACATGCCGACGATCTCGGGGCGCTCGGTCTCGGGCTGAAGACCGCACCCACCGTGCGCGACGCGTTGCTGCGATTGGTCCGCTACATCCTGGTGCTCAGTGACACCCTCGAGTACGAGCTGCACGAGGGGCGGCATCCGGCCCTCGTCATGTCGCGGCCCAGCCATCGCCGCGGCGCCCAGCTGGCCAACGAGTGCGCGCTCGCCGCCGTCGTGTCGGTGCTGCGGACGACATCGGGCGCCGACGTGCAGCTCACCGGGGTGACGTTCCGGCATCCCGGACCGGCTTCGGCGGCCGAACACGAGGCGTTCTTCGGCTGCCCGGTGCACTTCGACGCCGAACGCAACGCCATCGGGTTCACTCCGGCCGTGCTCGACTACCCGACGCAGCTGGGCGACGAGGGCCTGTCGGCGTACTTCCTCGCCGAGCTCGACGCGCTCAAGCGCGAGAGCTCTGATCAGTCGGTGCGCTCGCTTGTGTACGCGGCGGTGACCGACGCCCTGCCTGACGGCGTTCCGCGGCGGGCGGTGATCGCCCGACGGTTGGGCATGAGCGAGCGGACGCTGCACCGGCGGCTGGCCGACGAGGGAGCGTCGTTCCAGTCGGTCGCCCGCGCGGCGCAGCTCGACGTGGCCGAGTCGCTGCTGGCGCAGACGGCAAACTCGCTCGGTGACGTCGCCTTCCTCGCCGGCTTCTCAGACCAGAGCGCGTTCTCGCGCGCATTCCGCGCTCACGCCGGGTGCACGCCGATGGCCTACCGCACCGCGGCGGCCGGCTGACCGCCCTCAACCCTCGCTCAGCCGGATGGCGCGGGGATGGTCGTCACCTCGACGGGCACGACCGTGAGCTCGAGGCCGACGGGGCTGTCGAAGTCCGCCTGGAGCGCATCCGCGAGGGACGCGGCGTCGGGAGGATCGCCCGACCCGGTGACGGTGACGCGAACCTCGCTGCCCGACACCGAGACATCCGTCACTGCGAACTCCGAGTCGTCTCCGAGCCAGTCTTCGACGGTGCTCTGCGCGTCGCGCTCGCGGTTCTCGCTCTGCAGCAGACCCTCCGACGTGAGCATGAGCGGGAGCAGAATGATTCCGGCCAGCGCAAGGAAGGGCGCGACCGTCTGCAGGATCTGCCGGGGCTTGTTGCGCAGCGCATAGGGCCGCGCGAACCCGGTGATGACGAAGACCGCCGCGGCCGCGAGCACGATCGCGACGAAGTTGGTGAGGAACAGCAGCGATGCCCCGCCGGCGTCATCGAACCGCCCGCCGTTGAGGCTCACACCGACGACGGCGAGCGGCGGAACCAGCGCGACGGCGATGGCGACGCCGGCGATGCCGCTCGCGACGCGGGAGTTGACGGTGGCGAAGGCGCCCGCGGCCCCGGCGGCGAGGGCGATGAGCATGTCGACCGTGTTGGGGCTCACGCGCGAGATGATCTGCGAGTTGGTCGTGAACGAGACCGCCACCGGAGCCCAGGCCGTGATGCCGTAGGCGAGCACGATCGCGACCGCCGCGCCAGACGCGACCAGGAGCGCGGACTCGAGCGCACGGCGGCCCCAGCCGTTCACGATTGCGCCGGCCAGCCCGAGAATGGGGGTCATGAGCGGGGCGACCAGCATCGCACCGATGATCACCGCCGTGGAGTCGGCCAGCACCGCGAAGGTCGCGATCGCGACCGACAGCACGAGCATGACCCACCACGTGCCGAGCTTCGTGAGCCGCTGGGGCCGCTCGAGGTAGAGCCCCTCGGCCTGTTCGGCGCGGCCCTTCCGCCCGACATCCGACCCGTCGATCCAGTCCCACAGCACGTCGGCGATGGTCGCCGTCGCCGGATCCACGCCCGCTCCGCGCGATGACCGGCGGAAACTCCATGAGATCAGCACGAACCCGACGATGAGCGAGATCGACGCCGCGCTGACGATCGCCGAGGACACGATCGACGACGGCACGGTGAAGGCGAGGATCCCGATGATGATGGCCAGACCGCCTCCGACCACGCCGGGGAGGGGGTCGCGTCCGCCACGTCTCATCAACGCGGCGATGACCGCGATCACACCGCGAATGCCGATGTAGATGCCCAGCAGGCCAACGGTGATCGTGAGGGTCAGATCGCCCGACCCGTTGTAGGTGAGCACGGCCAGAAGCGCCGCGAGCACGACAGCCGCCAGGCCACGCGGCGCGGTGAGCCACCGGCTGATGTGGCGCCCGAACCAGCGGCGGCCGGTCAGAGAATAGAAGAGATCCATCAACCCGCTGAATGCCAGGAGCCCGATCAGGATGAAGGCCACGAGATTGGTCGTCGCGCCGGGCAGCAGCAGCACCACCGTGCCCACCCCGATGGCGACCAGGCCCTGCAGGGCGACCGGATTGGATAGCGCTTCGACGGCCGCTCGCACCTGGTCGCGCAGGCGTGCATCCCGGCTGGTGTCGACCCTGTCCGCGGTGTCGTCGATCGTCATGGGTGCCCCTCCCGAGGATGTGCGCACATCCTATGGGCGGCCCGCCTTCCTCACCGCCGGCGCGCGCGCCGCGTCGCGCGGCCGGGTCAGGATGCGGCGTCAGCCCGGTGACGCACCTGGAGGAAGACGGTGAAGGCGAGTGCGACGACGGCGGTGAGGCACAGCAGACTGAGCCCGACCGTGTAGTTGTTCTCCGCGGCGTTGTAGGTCGCTCCCATCACCAGCGGGGGGAAGTACCCGCCCAGGCCGCCGGCCGCCCCCACGATGCCGGTGACCGCGCCTACCCGCTCTGCGGGAGCCCGTTGCGCCACCCAGGTGAACACGGCGCCCGTGCCCAGCCCGAGGAAGGCGGCCATCGCCACGAACGACGCACCGGCGGCCAGTTCCGGCGGCGGCTGGAAGGCCAGCACCACGGCCATGACAGCGGCGCCGCCGAGCGAGATCATCAGCACGGTGGCCGGCCCCATCCGGTCCGACAGCAGTCCGCCGATCGGCCTCGCCACGACCGCCGCGATGGCGAAGCCCGCGGTGCGCGCCCCGGCATTGGTCAGGTCGTAGTCGTAGATGGTGTTGAGATAGGTCGGCAGGTAGGTCGAGAACGCGACGAACCCTCCGAACGTGACCGCGTACAAGAACGCCATCTGCCACGTGACAGCGAGCTTCGAGGCGGCCGCCAGCTTCGGAACGACCGGATCCGTGTTGGGGCTCCACGCCGGGGAGTCCTCCATTGCGAACCACACGATGGCGGCGACCACCAGCAGCGCGCCGGCCATGACGAGGTGGGTCGCGAGGTAGCCGATCGTGGCGACCAGCACCGGTGTGAAGAACGCCGAGAGCGCGGTGCCCCCCATACCGGCGCCGAACAGGCCCGTCGCGAATCCGCGCTTGGAGGCGTCGTACCAGGCGTTCACGAACGGGATGCCGATGGCGAAGGTCGTGCCGGCGATGCCGAGCAGGAACCCGAAGGCGATCAGGAGAGCGTACGAGTTCGCGAGCCCGGCGATGGCCACGAGCACCACGGGGATCGCGGTGGCGGCGGTGAGAACGGTGAACATGAGTCGGCCGCCGAAGCGGTCGGTCAGCGCGCCCGTGACGATGCGCCCGACCGAGCCGACGATCACGGGCGTCGCTATCAGGATCGAGGTCTGCGTCGCATCCAGCCCCATGTTCGCCGCGTACTGCACCCCCAGCGGTGCGATCAGGTTCCACGCCCAGAAGGTGATCGTGAAGGCGAGGAGTGCGAGCCACAGATTCTTCGTGCGACCGGGGAGGATCTGCGGCGTCGCCGGGGCCGAGGCGGCGGTTGTCATCGTCGGTTTCCCTCTCGGGTCGTGGTGTCGCGTCGCGGAGCGTCCTTGTCGCTGGTGCGGTCGGGGGTGCCGACCGGAGCCCACCCGCGCCGGATGCCGCGCGCTGTGCTGGGGCGGCCATCGCGGGAGCGATAGACGATGTAGGGGCGGAACAGGTAGTGCACGGGCGCGGTGAAGGCGTGGACGAGCCGCGTGAATGGCCAGATCATGAACAGCGCCATGCCGATCAGGGTGTGGATCTGGAAGTCGAGGGTCGCCTCACCCATCGCGGCGATGTCGGGCTGGAAGACGAACAGCGACCGGAACCACGGCGCGACCGTCTCGCGGTAGGTGACCTCCTGGTGCGGTCCGAACACGCTGATGAGGGTCGTCGCCAGTCCTGCGACGATCGCGGCGACCAGCACGACGTACATCGTCTTGTCGTTCTTGGTGGTCGCCATGAAGACCGGCCCGGTCGTGCGGCGACGGTAGATCAGGATGCCGACGCCGACGAGCGTCGCGACCCCGGCGACCGAGCCGAGGCCGAGGGCCATGACGTGGTACATGTCCTCCGACACACCCAGGGCATCGGTCCACGGCTTGGGGATCACCAGCCCGAGGCGGTCGTACTGCCTCAGGGTCTGGGC
>JAUHVN010000497.1 GCA_030425055.1 Actinomycetes bacterium
CGGGTACGAGGTGGTCGCGCAGGACCTGGACCACGGTGCGCGCGGCATCGGCCGGGCGGGCTCCGGATGCTGCGACGCCGGCCAGGTCGTCGCCGAGAGCGCCCGGCACCGCGCCCACCGTGTCGGCGGGGTCGAGGCCGAGCAGCGCAGGCCCGTAGGCGGGCAGCCGCACCGCAACGTTCCGCAGCACCGGCGGGTTGTCGAAGCGCACGACCGCGCGCCGCAGCCCGGTGCGGAACACGGCGGGCGTCCGCCACGATCCCGAGTCGTCGTGCACGCGATACGGCTCGGCCAGATTGACGATGATCTCGGTCGCCGGCATCGGCAGCACCTGCTCCGACGCGTGCGCGCGCGGCATGTCGAGCGCCCACACCTCGGTCACCGCGCCCGTCAGGTCGGGCGGCAGCGGAATCGGCTCGGGCAGCACTCCCCCAGGCTAGGCCCGCCCGTCGATCGCCCGCTCGTCGGGCGGCCGCAGCGCTTCGTCTCGCTCCGCTCGCTCAGCGACCAGCCCCGCTCCTGCGAGAAACCACTTCCCGCGCGAGCAACCAACCCTGAGGTGGTTTCTCACGGCCACTGTGGTTCCTCACGACCCGGGGGGTCTCAGGCGGCCGCGCGGCGGTCGGCGGCAAGCTGCAGCACCGACTCGGCGAGCGCCTGGATGCCGCGGGCCACGTCGGCGCCCGACACCGCCTCGTCGGGGTGGTGGCTGATGCCGTCGGGGTTGCGCAGGAACAGCATCCCGACCCCCGTGACAGCGCCGATGGCCATGCCGTCGTGGCCGGCCTTGCTGAAGATCACGGCCGGGTCGTCGACCGGGCCGCGGCTCGGATCGAGGGTCGACAGGATGCCGGCGCGCACGACGTCCTGCAGCAGGGGCTCGCAGAAGACGGCCGGCGCGCTGTGCACTTCGCGGGCTCGCCACCGCAGTCCGCGTCTGCCCATGATGGCGTCGAGGTCACGCTCGATCTGCGACCACACGCGGTCGCGCTCGCCGTCGAACTCCCCGCGCAGGTCGAGCGACAGGTGGGCCTCGCCGGGCACGACGTTGACCGCGCCCGGATACGCCTCGAGCTGGCCGACCGTGCCGATGATGTGGTGCTCGGCGCGGCAGATCCGCTCGACGGCGAGCGCCGCCTCCGACGCGCCCAGCAGCGCGTCGCGGCGCATGTCGTACGGCGTTCCCCCTGCGTGCGCGGCCTCGCCCTCGACGATCAGCTGGAACCGTCGCGCCGACGCGATCGACGACACCACCGCGAGCGCCTCGCCGCGGCGGTCGAGCTCGGGACCCTGCTCGATGTGCGCCTCGAGGTAGCCGACGAGCTCGTCGGGTCGCCGCGCCGCTTCGCCGATGCGGCCGGGGTCGAGGCCGAACTCGCGCGCGGCCTCGCGCAGCGTCGTCCCCGACTCGTCCTCGAGGTCCCACCAGTCGTCGTGCCACGTGCCGGCGACCGCCGACGACCCGAGCAGCGCCTTGCCGAAGCGCGTGCCCTCCTCGTCCGAGAACGCGATCACCTCGATCGCGAAGGGCAGGTCGACGCCGGATGCCTCTCCCGCGGCATCCGGTCGGCGCAGCAGGCGCACGACCTCGAGCGCCATGAGCACGCCGACGATGCCGTCGAAGCGGCCCGCATCGGGCACCGTGTCGAGGTGCGAGCCGATCATGAGGGCCGGGCCGTCGCGGTCGATCGCATCGGACGGACCGAACCGGTCGATGCGGCCGACCTGGTTGCCGGCGGCATCCTGGCGCGTTCGCATGCCGACCTCGCGCATCCACTCGGCGGCGAGGCGGTTGACGCGCGCGTGCTCGGCCGAGAGGTACACGCGCTCGATCGCGCCGGGGGTCGCCGT
>JAUHVN010000498.1 GCA_030425055.1 Actinomycetes bacterium
TGGACCCCATCGCCCCATCGTATGGCGAGGGGGTTCTCCTCGTCGGCGGCGATCGCCGACTCGATGACGGGGTCCCGCGAACCGTCACTTTCCGGGTGAACCGGACCGCATCGCGTGCCGGTTCGGGCGGATCGTATCGGTTCGGGAAGTCTGTCGGTGGTGTGGTGCGGCCTGCTCGGCGCGTCGCTGCTCGCCCGCGACGTCAGGAGTCGGCGGCGAGCGCCGCGAGGCGCGCCTCCTCGTCGGCGGCGATCGCCGAATCGATGACGGGGTCGAGGGCTCCGTCGAGCACCTGGTCGAGGTTGTACGCCTTGTAGCCGGTGCGGTGATCGGCGATGCGGTTCTCGGGGAAGTTGTAGGTGCGGATGCGCTCCGACCGGTCCATGCCGCGGATCTGCGAGCGCCGAGCATCGGATGCCGCGGCATCCAGCTCCTCCTGCTGCTTCGCCAGCAGGCGGGCGCGCAGCACGCGCATGCCGGCCTCGCGGTTCTGCAGCTGCGACTTCTCGTTCTGCATCGACACCACGATCCCGGTCGGCACGTGGGTGATGCGCACGGCCGAGTCGGTCGTGTTGACCGACTGCCCGCCGGGGCCGGACGAGCGGAACACGTCGATCTTGAGGTCGTTCGGGTCGATGTGGATCTCTTCGGGTTCGTCGACCTCGGGGAACACGAGCACGCCGGTCGTCGAGGTGTGGATGCGCCCCTGCGACTCGGTGGCGGGCACGCGCTGCACGCGGTGCACGCCGCCCTCGTACTTGAGGTGCGCCCACACGCCCTGCGCGGGATCCGAGCCCGAGCCCTTGATCGCGACCTGCACGTCCTTGTAGCCGCCGAGGTCGGACTCGGTGCGCTCGAGCAGCTCGGTCTTCCAGCCCTTGGATGCCGCGTACTGGAGGTACATGCGCAGCAGGTCGGCGGCGAACAGCGCCGACTCGGCGCCGCCCTCGCCCTGCTTGATCTCCATGATGACGTCGCGCGCGTCGTCGGGATCACGCGGGATCAGCAGCCGCCGCAGACGCTCCTGCGCGTGGGCGAGCCCCTCTTCGAGCGCAGGGACCTCCTCGGCGAACGCCTCGTCCTCGCGTGCGAGTTCGCGCGCGGCATCCAGATCATCGGATGCCGCGAGCCATGCCTCGTGCGCCGCGACGATCTTCGACAGCTCCGCGTAGCGTCGGTTGACCCGCTTCGCTCGCGCCGCGTCGGCGTGGACGGCCGGGTCTGCCAGCTCGTCCTGCACGGCGCGGTGCTCGCGGATCAGCCCTTCGACGGACTCGAACACGCCGGCCCCCGGTCAGCGGATGCTGTTGTCGTGCGCGTGGCTGTGGCCGCCGGAGTGGTTGTCACGCGCCGGCGCGGGGATCGACTTCTGCATCTGCACGAGGAACTCGACGTTGGACTGCGTCTCCTTGAGCTTGCCGAGCACGACCTCGAGGGCCTGCTGCGGGTCGAGACCCGCGAGGGCGCGTCGCAGCTTCCAGGTGATCTTGACCTCGTCGTTCGATAGCAGCATCTCTTCGCGACGCGTGCTCGACGCGTTGACGTCGACGGCCGGGAAGATGCGCTTGTCTGCGAGCTGACGGTTCAGGCGCAGTTCGCTGTTGCCGGTGCCCTTGAACTCCTCGAAGATGACCTCGTCCATCTTGCTGCCGGTCTCGACCAGCGCCGTGGCGAGGATCGTGAGCGAGCCGCCGTTCTCGATGTTGCGCGCCGCGCCGAAGAAGCGCTTGGGCGGGTACAGCGCCGATGCGTCGACGCCGCCGGTCAGCACGCGGCCCGACGTCGGCGCCGAGATGTTGTACGCACGGCCCAGACGCGTGATCGAGTCGAGCAGCACGACGACGTCGCG
>JAUHVN010000499.1 GCA_030425055.1 Actinomycetes bacterium
GCCACCAGGACGGCGTCGCTGATCTGTGCCACAGCTGCTACCGCACCACCATTGCCGAGTGCGCCATCTGCCAGGAGAAGCGCGCGGTCCACACGACCTGGCCTCTCGGGCCTGTATGCGGCGTGTGCTATCGGCGCGAACTCCGCCACCCGGTGGACTGCGGGTCTTGTGGGCAAGTGAAAGCGCTCATCGGCCGCAACGACCGGGGAGAGCGCGTCTGCGGGCCGTGTGCAGGATTTGCACGCGACTACATCTGCGCCGGGTGTGGCGCGCCGGGTGAGCAGCACTTCGAGAACACCTGCGTCCGCTGTTCCGTCGTTCGAGCCACCGGCGACCTCCTCGCGTCCGCGACAGGAGTGATGCCCGGGCGTTTGGCCGGACTCCCGGACGCGCTCGTTCGTCGAGGTCGCGTCGACTCAACCATGAGATGGCTGCTCAAGCCCACTCCGAGAGCTCTGCTCCAAGCGATCGGAGCGGAAGAGTCGATCACTCACGCGCTCGTCGACGCGTGTCCGCCTGGGCAAGCGCGGCACCACCTCCGTGCTCTCCTGGTCGACGTCGGCGCTCTCCCGGTACGGGACGAGCAGACAGAGCGGCTCGAAACATGGGTCGACGAGTACCTGACCCAGATTCCTCCCCTCCATGCCGCCGTGATCACTCCCTATGCGCAATGGAAGGTGCTGCGCACCGTGCGACGGCGAGCAGGCCGCCGTCGCACCACGATCGGTGTCGCAGACTCCGCGCGGGAGCGGATCCGCGCGGCCGCGCGAGTCCTCCACCACCTCGAGGAGGAAGGCGGGGGTCTCGTCTCGCTGACACAGGATGCCCTCGACCGGTGGACCGGCGGCAACGCAGCCCGCAGCGGCGACATCGCGCCATTCATCTCGTGGCTCAGCAGCACGGGTCACTATCCGGGACTTAGCGTCCAGCGTGCAAGGACGGCCAAGCCGAGCGAGATCAGCGAAGACGACGAGCATCACGCTCTGGTTCGCACGTTCATCGCCCGATCGGACGACTCGGTGTCCCTCGCGACGAGAGTCGCAGCGCTGCTCGTCCTGCTCTACGGCGCCCGAACCGACCGTATCCACCGGCTCACCACAGCCGACGCCACCACGGTGGGACTACGAATGTATCTCGCACTCTCGGCAGAGCCCATCGAGATCCCGAGTGCAGTTGCTCAGCTCCTCGCGCGGCTCGTCACGGACGCCGAGCACAATCCGCGTGCGCTTCGACGGGACGGGGCATGTTCGTATCTGTTCCCCTCGCCGCGGCGGCATCACGAACCGATTCATCCCACGACCCTCGGGCGGTGGATGGCGCGCGCCGGGGTCAGTCCGCGGATCGCGCGGAACTACGCCATGCTCGCTCTCACCAGCGACCTCCCCGCCGCCGTGGTGGCCACGCAGGTGGGAATCACGCCGCAGGCGGCCAGCCGCTGGGCGCAGTTCTCGCAACGCGACAGTGCCGAGTACATCGCCGCGCGAGCAAGCCTCTTCCCACGCTGAGGGATTACGTCGCTGACGGGTCTGCGCTGGGACGAGGAACCACGATGTGAATGTGCACAGTGGGCGGAAGGTAGAGGTCAGACGGGCGTGGTTCATACATCGGTGGAGACTCCCTTCTCGGTGCGACGGCCGGCGGGCACGGATAGAGCTACGCGGAGGTCGCCGCGGGCTCGTTGGTAGCGGGTGCGGGCGGTTGACGCAGTGACGCCCAGGATCGACCCCGCTTCCGCGATGGTGAATCCCTCCCAGTGCACGAGGCGGACGAGCTCGGCCTGCTCCGCGGGGAGTCGGCTGATCGCGTCACGTACCTCGATCCCGTCATCCGCGCCGCGGTCGTGGG
>JAUHVN010000064.1 GCA_030425055.1 Actinomycetes bacterium
TGGGAGCTCGGCTACGGCTCGTTCGTGAAGTTCGACCATGACTTCATCGGGCGCGAAGCGCTCGAGAAGATCGACCCCGAGACCCAGCGCAAGAAGGTCACGCTCGCGTGGAACGACGAGGACCTCTCGAAGATCCTCACGTCGGTCATCGACCGCGAAGGCCCCGGGTACCAGTTCTTCGACCTGCCGAACGCGAACTACGGTTCGTCGAACTTCGACGCCGTGATCGACGCCGACGGCAACAACGTCGGGCTGTCGCTTTTCACCGGGGTGACCGCGAACGAGAAGCGCGGGCTGTCGCTGGCCACCGTCGACCGCGACGTGCCGATCGGCGCCGAGGTGCGCGTCGTGTGGGGCGAGCCCGACGGCGGGTCGGGAAAGACCACCGTCGAACCGCACGAGCAGATCGCCGTTCGCGCGATCGTCAGTCCGGTGCCCTACGCCGAGACCGCGCGCCAGGAGTACCACGGCGGGTGGCGAACCACCGGCACGCTCTGAGCAGGCAGCGCCCCAGCGGATGCCGGTGAATCAGCCGGCCTCCGCACCGTCGATGAGGCGGCGCAGCCGGGCGTGCGCCGCGCGCGCCATGTCGTCGTCGCTGCCGGATGCTTGCAGTTCGGCGAGCACGTCGCGCAGTTCGCGCTCGCGGCGGACGGCGTGCCGCGTCGTGCCGTCGACGAGCCGGTCGACGGTCTCTCCGCCGTTCCCTGCGAGCTCACCGGCGATCTGATCGCGCAGCCACTCACGCTCGTCGTCCGAGGCCGCGGCATCGAGGCTCTCGATCGTCACGGCGGCGAGGCCCTTCATGAACAGGCTGCGCAGCAGCTTCAGCCGCGCAGCCGCGCCCGGCCCGCCCTCGATCTCGCTGATCGGCACACCGAGCGGCTCGAGCAGCGTGCGCAACGCGCTCGCACCATCGCCGGAGGCGAGGAGCGGGGTGAGGTGCGCGGCGCGCGCGACCGGGGCGAGCACCGCGACGTCGGCCATCCGGATGCCTCGCGCGTGGGCCTCCGCCGCGATCGTCCGCTTCAGCTCGGGTGAGCCCGTATTGAGATCCGCGTACACCGCGGTGGCAGCAAGGATGGGCAGCGCCTCGGTGGCCGCCGCCTGCGCCGACCTCGCGGCCACGAGTGACAGCACGACGTCGGCGCCGTCGAGGGTGTCCGCGAGACCGGCGACCTGATGCACCCCGGGGTCGTCGAGTCTGTGGAACGGATCGTGGGCGCGCACATCGGCGCCGGCATCCCCGAGTCCGCGCGCGTAGAGGCGACCCGCCTCGCCGAGTCCGAGGATCGCGATGGTCGTCATGCGAGGTCGCCGCTCGCCGCCGAGGTGCCGCGCGCGGCGGCATCCGGTTCGAGCGACGAGAAGTAGTCGAGGGAGCGCTGTGAGCTGCTGACGAGCGCACGCAGGCCCGGCCCCGCGTGGGTCGAGCCGCCCTCGGGAAGGTAGGCCTCTTCCAGCGCGTGCGTGATGCCGGTCGCCGCCATCGTGAGCATCTCGACTGCGGCCTGCGGCGACGTGTCGTCGTTGGGGATGACCACCCCGATCGCCGCATACACGCTGCCGTGCGGACCGTAGACGGGAACGGCCACTCCGCGCGACTCGGGATGGATGTGGCCGGGGGTCACGGCGAAGCCGTCGGCGCGGACCTTCCGGAGCATCCGTCGAAGGGCATCGCCGTCGGGGATCGTCGCGGTCGTGTGGATCGGCCACCTGTGGGCGATCACGTCGTCGACGAGCGCGTCCGAGGCGTGCGCCAGCAGCACGAGACCGCTGGAGCTCACCGGCAGAGGGATGCGGCCTCCGATCAGCGTCGCGTTGAGCACGGCATCGCGCGCCGAGAGCCGCTCGATGAACAGCACGTCGCGTGAGCTCAGCACCCCGAGCTGGATGTGCTGCCGCACCCTGGCGTGCACCGCAGCCAGCCAGGGCCGCGCGATCTCGCGCAGACCGAGCGCGCCCGGCGTCCGGCTCGCGAACTCCCACAGCCGCACGCCCAGGCGGTATGTCTTATCGGGCATGCGCTCCAGCAGACCCTCGCGCTCGAGCTCGCCGACGAGGCGATGCGCGCTCGAGGGTGCGAGGCCGGCGGCTTCCGCGATCTCTGTGAGCGTGAGGAACGGATGCCACGTGTCGAAGCTCTCGAGGATGCGCAGGTGCTTGTGAAGCACTGACTCCCCGTCGGACCTTCGCGCCACGGCATCCTCCTCGATGACGCCGCCATGCTACCCAGCGGCCGTGCAAACCTGGAATGGCGCCCGAAGAATCGAGCACCATTCCAGGTTTGCGCAGCCGCGGTGGGCGGCTCAGGCCGGAGCCCCGCGCTCAGCCGTCGGCGCGATACACCGTGCGTGCGAACTCGTGGTACGGCGCCGGGGCGACCGTCGCGCGGATGTTCACCTGGCGGTGCTGGGCGTCGACGCCGTCCTTCTGCGAGATCGGATCTTCGCCCCACACCACCTCAACCTCGCTGCCGTCGGGCACATCGACGTCGACCGTCGCGAGCGACATGTAGAGCTGGTCGAAGGCGACGTAGCCGGCATCCGTCGAGATGCCGACGCGGCGTCCGTCTCGCAGCACCTCGTCCATCTGGTACAGCCCGTAGCGCGCCTTGGGGAAGTCGAGCCACTTCGCCGGGACGCCGGGCTCGACCTGCGACCGCACCACCGCGGCCACGTCGTCGGCGTTCCAGATGAGCGTCGCCTTGCGCCGCTTCGGCTCGGCCGCGTGACGCTCGAGCGCCTCGCGGCCGTGGAAGTCGTGATCAAAGCGCACCGACCGGCCGAGGCCCAGGTCGTGCGGGGTCATGTAGAAGTCGTGGATGTCGTCGGAGTAGAGCGATCCGGCGACCGAGCCGATCCGCGCCGCGGGCAGCCACTCGCGGTACTCGGCGAAGTCGTCGTCGAACACGGCCGGGAACGGCGTCGGGACCCACCCCGACTCGAGCGGCGACGACGAGTACGCCTTCGCGCCGACGCGTCGGATGCCGAACTCGGCGCCCGCCTCCATGAGCGCGTCGAGGACGATCTCGTTGTCCTCCCACGCGCCGTAGAACTCGAACCCGGGCTGGCCGGCCATGCCGTGTCGCAGTGCCTTGACCGGTCGGCCGGCGATCTCGACGTCGCCGATGTGGAAGAACTTGATCTCGGGCGGCGGTCCGCCGAAGACCTTGGTCATCACCTCGTCCGCCTGCGGGCCCTGCAGCTCGTAGCGGTAGAACGTCGGCGGCCCCTGGCGCATGTGCGAGTTGGCCTCGAGGCGGTAGGCGACGTCTTTGCCCGCGGCTTGCGCCTTCTCGACGTTGAAGCGCACCCAGTCGATGAGGATGTGGTGGCCGATGAGCACGAGACCCTCGGGGCCCTCGGAGTTGTAGAACAGGATGCCGTCGCCGATGAGGTAGCCGTCCTTGTTCACCGAGATGAGCTGCTTGGCGACGCCCGGCCGGAACGTCGCGAACGTGTTCGGCGAGATCGACGAGAGCAGGGGGATGAGATCGGCGCCACCGAGGAACAGCTGCGTCATGTGGTGCGACTGGTCCATGAGCGCGACGGTGGTGTTCCACGCGCGCTGCTCGTCGCGCCAGTTGGTGAACTCGGGCGCCACCGGGAACGTGAAGGCGGGCCAGTTCTGATTGCGCAGCAGCTCTACGGGGCTGCCGACGCGGGTGATGGCCTCGGCCAGGGATTCGGATGTCATCGTCGACCTTTCCTGCTCGGATCAGCGCCATGCTACGAGCGCCCGGGCGCGTGGCATCCGCGGTTTCCGTTCAACGGAATTCGGATGCCTGAACCCCGACTTCTCACGCGAAGCTGAACCGCAGATCACGATTCAGCGACGCACGTGACATTTCGCACCAAAATCGTTGACAATCTGGTCGCGACTCCGTAGCTTCCTGAGCACGGGAGTCCGCTGGGGCAGACGCGACGACGCGAAAGGCAGACGATGGCCGCTCGACTGACACTGCGCGACGTGAGTCTGTCGTTCGGCGGAATCGACGTGCTCGACCAGGTCGGCTTCGACGTGGAGCCCGGCACGATCGTCGGCCTCGTCGGCCCGAACGGGGCGGGGAAGACCTCGCTGTTCAACTGCATCAGCGGGCACTACCGCCCGACGAGCGGCTCGATCCTCATCGACGAGCACGAGGTGCGGGGCTCGCATCCGGCCACGCTCGCCCGTCACGGCCTGGCGCGCACGTTCCAGCATCCCGCGCTCCAGCTGCGCGAGACGGTGCTCGAGAACGTCATGCTCGGCGCGCACACGCGCCTGCCCGGCGGCCCGCTCGCGTGGTCGGTGCGGATGCCGCGCACGCGGCACGCCGAGCGCGACCTGCGGGCCGAAGCGCTCGAGCTGCTCGACCGGGCGGGCCTCGGCTGGGCGGCGCACACGCGCGCCGACGAGCTGTCGCACGGCCTGCACAAGGGCATCGAGCTGTGCCGCGCGATGCTCATGCGTCCGAGCCTGCTGCTGCTCGACGAGCCCGCCGCCGGCCTGCCGCACTCCGAAGTCGAGCACCTCGTCGAGCGCGTGCGCGAGATCCGCGACGAGAGCGACGTCACCGTCATCGTCGTCGAGCACAACATGGGCCTGATCTCGGTGCTCACCGACCACGTAGTGGTGCTCGACCACGGGCGCAAGCTCATGGAGGGCACCGCCGCCGACGCGCAGTCCGACCCGCGCGTGATCGAGGCGTACCTGGGGACGGAGGTGACCGACGATGCTGCTTGAGCTGGTCGACGTCACCGCCTCGTACGGGCGCGTGCAGGTGCTCGAGGGCGTGTCGCTCTCGGTGCCGGACGGCGGTGCCGTCGGCATCCTCGGCGCGAACGGCGCCGGCAAGACCACGACCCTCCGAGCGATCAGCGGCATCGTGCGCACCACGGGCACGATCCGGTTCGAAGGCGAGGACATCCGCGGAAAGCGCCCCGAGCAGGTCGCCGCGCTCGGCATCGCGCACGTGCCCGAGGGGCGTGGTTCGCTGCCCAACCTCACCGTGCGGGAGAACCTCGCCGTGGGCGCCTACCTGCGCAAGGACAAGCGCAAGGTCGCGCAGGACACCGAGTACATCCTCGACCTGTTCCCCAATCTGAAGTCGCGCATCGGCTCGAACGCGTCCGCACTGTCGGGCGGCGAGCAGCAGATGCTCGCGGTGTCGCGCGCGTTCATGGCGGCACCCAAGCTGCTGATCCTCGACGAGCCTTCACTCGGGCTCGCGCCGAGCACCGCCCGAACGGTCTACGACGCCATCGGGCGACTGCGCGAGGAGTCCGGCATCGCGATGCTCGTCGTCGAGCAGAACGCCAACCTCGCCTTCTCGGTCGTCGACGAGGCCGTCGTGCTCGAGACCGGCCGCAGCGTGCTGTCGGGCTCGACCGAGGAGCTGCGCGGCGACGACGCCATCCGTCGGGCATACCTGGGGGCATGACGTGAATCCCTTCGGCACCTTCATCCAGCTCATCGTCGACGGGCTCGCGCAGGGCTCGCTCTACGCGGCGCTCGCGCTCGCGATCGTGCTCGTGAACCAGGCGACCGGCCTCATCAACTTCGCACAGGGCGGCATGGCGGTGCTCGGCACCTACATCGGTCTCACCGCGAGCAACATCGCGATCCCGATCCTCGGCCTGTACCCCGGCATCATCGTCGGGATGCTGGTCGCCATCGGCGGATCGTTCCTCGTCGGCGCGCTCATCGAGCGCTTCGTGATGCGCCGATTCATGGGGGCCGAGCCCGACACGCAGATCGTCGTCACGGTCGGCCTGTTCACGTTCCTCGGCGGACTCATCGGACTGGTGTGGGGCTTCAACTACATTCCCTACCCGTTCTTCATCTCGGGCACCGAGAGCTTCACGATCGCCGGGGTCTCGATCAGCGTGTGGTCGCTGACGACCTTCGTGACGATCCTCGCGCTCATGGTGATCCTGCAGCTGCTGTTCCGGGGTACGAAGCTCGGTCTCGGCCTGCGCGCGGTCGCCGACAACTCGGACTCCGCGGCGCTGTCGGGCGTCAAGGTCGGCAGCATGCTCATGGTCGGGTGGGGGCTCGCAGCCGCCCTGGGCACCGCCGCCGGCGTGCTGCTCGCCGCGAAGGCCCAGCTGTACCCCGACAACTTCGACGGCATCCTCGTCTACGCCCTCGCCGCCGTCATCATCGGCGGCCTCGACTCGCCCGTGGGTGCCGTGCTGGCCGCGTGGGGCATCGCGATCGTCGAGAGCCTCGCAGGAGTGTACGTGTCGTTCATCGGCCACGACCTGAAGGTGCTCGTGCCGTTCATCTTCCTCTTCGCCATCCTCGTCATCCGGCCGCAGGGCCTGTTCGGCCGCAAGCAGGTGGTCCGCGTCTGATGAGCACCGACACCAAGACGAGCACGACGCGGGCACCCGCCACGAGCAGCTGGATGCGGGTCGCCGAGAGCACCTGGCTGCGCTGGACGGTCGGTGCGGTCATCGCCGTGCTGCTGCTCGTGCTGCCCCTCATCGCCGATCCGTTCACGAACCAGACGATCTCGCGCATCCTGGTCTTCGCCGTCGCGGTGCTGGGCCTCAACATCGTCATGGGCTACGCGGGGCAGGTCTCGCTCGGCCAGGTGTTCTTCGTCGGCCTCGGCGCGTACGCCGCGGCGATCACCATCGAGTCCGAATGGGCCGACTCGCTCGGCGCCGACCTGCTCATCGTGGTGCTGATCGTCGCGTTCGTGCTCGCGGTGCTCATCCCCGGAGTCGCCGGTCTCGTGATCGCGCTGGCCGCCGTGCGGCTGCGCGGCCTCGCGCTCGCGATGGTCACGATCGCACTGCCCATCATCGGCGTGCCGCTGCTCAAGCGCTTCCCGATCACGGGCGGTTCCGAGGGCATGTCGGCGCGGTTCATCCCGCGCAGCGACAGCTTCCCGTACCAGGACCAGATCCAGTACTTCGTCATCCTCGCGATCTCGGCCGCCATGTTCGCGCTCGCCTACTTCCTCGTTCGCGGGAAGTACGGCCGCGCCTTCGCCATCGTCAAGGAGAACGAGGCGATCGCGGGGTCGATGGGCATCTCGCCCTACCGCTACAAGGTGCTGGCGTTCACGATCGCCGCGATCTACGGCGGGGTGTCGGGGTTCCTCTACATCGTCGCGATCCAGTTCGTCTCGCCCGACATCATGGGCTTCGGGCACTCGATCGAGCTCGTCATCGCCACGATCGTGGGCGGCGCCGGCAGCATCGTCGGCTCGCTCCTGGGCGGCGCCTTCTACGTGCTCATCCCGCAGATCACCAACGCGGTCGCGCCCGGAACGACGACCATCGTGCAGGGCGTCGTGATCCTGCTCGTCCTGTTCCTGCTCCCCGGCGGCCTCGCCAGTCTTCCCCGCGTCATCCGTCGCTCGCTGCGGCGGCGCGACCGCGGCGGCCCGAGCGTCGGTGCGGATGCCTCCGCACCGGCTACCGCAACACCCAAACCCACCCTCGAAGGAGAGGCACCTCAATGATCAGCACAGCCAGAACGCGCCGGACCCTCGGGTTCGTCGCGGCGGCCGGCGTCGTGGCGCTCGCCCTCGCCGGTTGCTCCCGCGGTGGCGATACGCCGTCCGGTGGGGAGACCGACGGCGGCGCGGCCGCCTCGCCCGGCATCACGGACGACTCGCTCCTGTTCGGCATCAGCACACCGCTCACCGGAGCGACCGCCGGCCCCGGCAACTGCACCGCAGACGGCGCGCTCGCCTATTTCGGCATGCGCAACGCCGAAGGCGGCATCGAGTTCGGCGACGGCAAGACCCGAACTGTCGAGATCAGGACGTACGACGACGAGTACAACCCCGAGAAGGCGGCGGCGAACTTCCAGCAGATGGTCGCGGACGGCGTCTTCGCCGCGGGCATCGGTCTCGGCACGCCGACGAACCGCGCGTGGCGCGAAGCCGCCATCGACGAAGGCGTGCCGCAGGTGCTCGTCATGACCGGTGACCCGATCTTCTCCGACCAGGAGGCGTCGCCGGTGCAGCTCGGACTCGTTCCGACCTACATGCAGGAGGGCGCCGCGTTCGGTGAGGGCCTCGTGGCCTCGGGCGAGGAGTACACGGTCGCCGCGCTGTACCAGAACGACGACTACGGCCTCGGCTACTGGCAGGGCTTCCTCGACGCCGTCGAGGGTGCCGACAACGTCACGGTCGTCAAGGAGCTCAGCTACGAGCCGGGTCCGGCCAGCACCACGCCCAACTACCTCGAGCCGCAGATCACCGAGCTCGCCGCGACCGACGCGAACGTGCTGTTCCACGCGGTCTCGGTGGTGCCGCGCGCGATCGAGGACCTCACCAAGGCGAACGCGATCGGCTGGAACCCGGCGTGGTTCCTGCCCTCGAACACGGCGTCGCCGGGCGGCGTGCTCGCTCCCGCCGGTGTGACCGCCGACACGTACCCGGGCATCTACGCGGCCGGGTTCGCGCAGGCCGCCGCCGCGCCGCCGTTCGCCGAGACGCCCGAGGGCATGGAGTACTTCGACGCCATCGCTGAGTACGCCCAGGGCCCCGACCAGGACGGCAAGGCGTTCCCGCACTGCCTGTGGTCGTGGATCGCCGCACAGATCCTCGAAGAGGCCTTCATGAACATGGAGGAGCCGACGCGTGAGGCATTCTACGAGGAGCTGCGCGCCATCGGCGGCCTCGAGCTGCCCTTCGCGTTCGGTCCGATCGACACGACCACGGACGGCCCGGCCATCCAGACGGTCGTGCTCCAGCAGTTCAACGGTGCCGGCTACGCCAACGTCGACGCCGTCGGCGGCTGAGGTACCCGCACGAACGGAGGGGGCGGGCCGCGTGAGCGGTCCGCCCCCTCCGGTGTCGGGTGACGATGCCTCAGTCCATGCTGCGCAGCACCCGCACGATGCCCTCGAGATGCGCGCGGGTGGCCGCCTCGGCGGCATCCGGATCGCGCGCGAGCACCGCGTCGATGATCGCGATGTGCTCGGGCGCCGACTGCGCGGCGCGACCTGGGTGGAACGACAGGCGGAACTGGTGGCGCGCGGACTGCGCGCGCAGCCGCTCGAGCAGTTGAACTGCGGTCTGGTGGGCGCTGAGCTCGCGCAGGCGCCTGTCCATCACCTGATTGAGCCGTGAGTACTCGACGAGGTTCCCCGACGCCACCGCCGCCTCGATGGCGGCCCGCAGCGCGCGCAGGCCCTCGGCGTCGGCATCCGTGAGGTGCTCGGCCGCCTTACGGGCGCAAAGGGTCTCGAGCCCGATGCGCACCTCGACGATCTCGACGGCCTCATCGACGCTGATCGCGCGCACCCGGGCGCCGCGATTGGGCAGGCGCTCCACGAGGCCCTCGCTGGCGAGGTTGAGCAGTGCGGTGCGGACCGAGGCGCGGGAGGCGCCGTAGCGTTCACTCAGGTCGGCTTCGATCAGGCGCTGGTGCGGGGCGAACTGCGCATCGAGGATCGCGGCGCGGATCTGCGCGGTGAGATCGGATCTGGCCGCCGTGGCGGCGGGCGAGTCGGTGGCGACGTCCGTCATGTGGGCCTCCCCCTCCCATCATCGTCGGTGGTCGGCACTCCCGACATTACCGGCGCGGCGCCGATTGCATACGAAATTCGTGTGAATCCTGTCCACAATCTTGCCTGACTCCGTGCCGCAGAGGAGGCTGGTGGAGTGCGCTCGACGTGCGCGCGACACAGAGAGGTGGATGGCATGACCGACACGGCGACGACCGCAGCGGTGCGGACGGGACTCTACATCGGGGGCGAGGTGCGCGACACGGCGGAGACGCTCGCCGTCGCCGATCCCGGCAGACCGGGCGCGGTCGTCGGGCATGCGGCATCCGCCTCGCCGGCCGACGTCGCGGACGCGGTGCAGGCCGCCCGGGATGCGTTCCCGGCATGGGCGGCGCTGGGTGCGACCGAACGGGCGCGGCTGATGGCCGAGGCGATCGCGGGCATCGCCGACGACCGCGACGAGGACGCCGCGATCCTGTCGCAGGAGAACGGCAAGATCCGGATGGAGGGCTGGGTCGACGCGCTCGTGTTCGAGATCCGCTGGAACCTCGCCCTCATGCTCGCGGACGACGTCGACAAGGGCCACACGCTGCCGGTGGTGCCCGGTGCGATCCCGGTCACGACCGAGGTGGGGTACCAGCCGCTCGGCGTGGTCACCGTCATCGTGCCGTTCAACTGGCCGATCGCGATCCTCGGTGCGTCGCTGCCGCACGCGCTTCTGGCCGGCAACACGGTGATCGTGAAGCCGCCGCCCTCGGCGCCGCTGGCGACCACGCGCGTCGTGCAGCGCGTCGCCGAGAAGCTGCCGCCGGGTGTGCTCAACGTGATCACCGGCGAGGACGCGAACATGGCGGGGCTGATCACCGAGGTCGACAAGGTGTGCTTCACCGGCAGCGTCAACGGCGGCAAGCGGATCATGGAGATGGCGTCGAAGAGCCTGACCCGCGTGACGCTCGAGCTCGGTGGGAACGACGCCGCGGTGTTCCTCGAGGACGCGGTGCTCGACGACACCCACCTCGACCGGCTGTACGCCGCCGTCTTCGACACCACGGGGCAGATCTGCATGAACGCGAAGCGCGTGTTCGTGCACCGGTCGCGACTCGACGAGGTCGTCGACGGGCTCGCGCAGCGGCTCGACAAGGCCGTGATCGGCTACGGCCTCGACGAGGGCACCACCATGGGGCCGCTGCATCAGGGCGCCCAGAAGGCGTTCGTCGAGGAGATCATCCAGGAGGCGAAGGATGCCGGTGCCGACGTGCGCGAGTACGGCGAGCTGCCGGGGGGCGATCTCGCCGGCGGGAACTTCCTGCGTCCGGCCATCGTGGTCGACCCGCCGCTCGACCTGCGCGTGGTCACCCAGGAGCAGTTCGGCCCGGTGATCCCGATCATCCCCTTCGACACCGAGGAGGAGGCGGTGCGGCTGGCCAACGACACCTGGGGCGGTCTGTGCGGATCGGTGTGGACCGACTCGGCCGATGCCGCGCAGCGCGTGGGATCGCAGCTCGTCTGCGGCTACGTGTGGGTCAACGACCACGGCGCGACCCGTCTCGACCTGCGCGCTCCGTTCGGAGGCATGAAGCAGTCGGGCTTCGGCCGCGAGCAGGGGATCGAGGGCGTGCGCGCCTTCCAGGACACCCACTCCATCGCGACCATCGACCCCGAGGCGCTGGCGGGCATGGCGCACTGAGGCACGGCAGCGACGAGGAGCGGGCCCGGGGGAGTTCCCCGGGCCCGCTCCGCGCTCAGCGGGTCAGTCGTT
>JAUHVN010000065.1 GCA_030425055.1 Actinomycetes bacterium
AGGCACGACCGGCATCCCGAAAGGGATCGTGCACGGTCACGGCGGGGCACTGCTGGAGCAGCTGAAGCTCTGCAGCATCCACGACGACATCCGACCGGGCGATCGCGTCCTCACGATCGCGTCCACCAGCTGGGTCGTCTGGAACGGCCTGGTCGCGGCTTTGGGCGTCGGGTCGACCATCGTCCTGCTGGACGGCAACCCCACCTACCCCGACCTGGACCGTGTCTGGCAGGTTGCGGCCGACGAGAAGGTCAGCGTGCTCGGCGTAGGGGCGGGCTTCGTGCATGCGTGCGCGAAGTCCGGCCTCGAGCCCGCCCGCGAACACGACCTGTCCGATCTCCGCGTGATCACGGTCACGGGCTCGTCGCTGTCCGCTGACGGGTACCGGTGGGTCTATCGTGCGGTCGGGGATGTCTGGCTCACGTCGCAGAGCGGTGGAACGGACATCGCCTCGATTTTCGTCGGCGGGGTCCCGACACTCCCGGTTCGCGTGGGGTACATCCAGGCTCCGGCGCTCGGCGTGCGCGTCGAGTCATGGGGCGCCGACGGTGAGCCGGCGCCCGGACGTGGCGAGCTTGTCGTGACGGCGCCCCTCCCGTCGATGCCCCTGAGATTCTGGGGCGATCCCGAAAACCTCAGGTACCGCGAGAGCTACTTCTCGACTTTCCCCGGGGTGTGGCGGCACGGCGACTTCATCGAGTTCTCACCGCAGGGCATCGTGATTCACGGACGGTCGGATTCGACGCTGAACCGCAACGGCATCCGTCTCGGATCCGCCGACATCTACGCGGCGGTCGAGGGACTCCCGCAGATCGCCGAGGCGATGATCGTCGGGGCGGAGCGGGGCACCGAGTACTACATGCCGCTGTTCGTCGCGCTCGCTCCCGGGGCGGATGCCGACGATGCCCGGGCTGCCGTTCGCGCGGCGATCCGATCGAATCTGTCACCTCGCTATCTGCCTGACGACATCGTTGTCATGCCTGGGATCCCTCATACGAAGACCGGGAAGAAGCTCGAGGTGCCTGTAAAGCGCATGCTCCAGGGCAGTCCACTCGAGGATGTGGTAGACCGGGGCGCTGTCGACGATCCCGCGCTCCTGGATCGCTATGCGGCCTTCGCTCGCGAGAAGGCCGCCGCCCCTGGAACGGATCGATAGGCGGCGCGCCTCGATGAACGTTTCGTATCGAACGAACAGGATCTAGGGTCGACTCGTGGCGATTCGCAGCGAACAGAGCCGGCAATCCATCCTCCAGGCGACGATGAAGCTCCTCGACGAGCGCGGACCGGATTCGATGTCGGTGCAGCAGCTGTCGATCGAGCGCATCGCGCGCGAGGCCGGCGTGAGCAAAACCACGATCTACCGATGGTGGCCCAGCAAGGCCGCCGTGATCATCGACACATTCCTGGAGAACCACATTCTCCACACGACCCTGAGAGATGATCTGCCTCCCGTGGACGCGCTCCGCGAGCACGTTATCTCGCTCGCGAAAGTGTACTCGGGGCACGAGGGTCGCCTCATGGCACAGCTGATCGCGGAGAGCCAGTACGACCCCACGACCCTTGAGGCGTTCAAGACACTGTTCTGGCGCCCGCGCCGCGAGGTGGTCAACCGGGTGATCGAACGAGCCATCGCCGAAGGATCCATTCGCGACGGCTTTTCGCCGGACGAGCTCGCCGAGCGGATCTACGCGCCCATCTACTTCCAACTGCTGTTCCGCGAAGGCAGCTTCGACGCCAAGAGCATCGCGGCGGGATTCGAACTCGCGCTCCACGGGATCGCCCGTCCCAGCGCCTGAACGACTGCTGCACCCGATCCTCGCGCGCCGCACTTCGCAAGTGGGCGCGGTTGACGTCCTCCACAGCGACGAGCACTTCGCCTTCCATGCTGGCTCTGGGGCTGTGGGTGTCTCAAGCTCGAGGACGATGTCTCCGCGACATCCTCCATCTTCAAGAGCGGAGAATGAGCTCGCGAAGTCGACGCGTCCGCAACATCACGCGCCCGATGTTGCCGCTGACACCGTTGCGCAGGCCCGCGGGAAGCATCCAAGCCTCCATCGCTACCGGGAACGTTACTCACCTGTGGGCCGGGCCACGAAGTCAGACGCGAGCCGCGGCCCGAGCGCGGCACGGTCACTGGAGGAGCTGCGGGAGCGGCTCGCCGTGACACGCACGCAGGAGTATGCGCTCCAAGACGAGGAGGTCGCGCGAGCCTGCGGTCGGTGTCCGTGCCGTGTTCGGCCGCGACGCGACGGCGGTATCCGCGATCAACATCGCCGTGGCGACCTCCCCGCCACGACGTCGCCTCTCTAGAGGGCCCGCTGTTGGAGCTGCTGCACGCCGCCGCAGCCGAGACCTCGCTCCGACTTGGTGCGGCGTGACGCACGCTCGCACCATCTGGTCGATGCGGTAGATGAGCGTCTCGCCGACGACTTCGACCAGCTCGGTATCTCACCCGCGTGCCACTACTGCCGAGCGGGACGCGCCGACCCCTTGAACGAGATGGAACCAAGAATCTCGATGCGAATGAAGGCGGCTGGCGCCGATCCCCAGTGGGTGGTCGAGGTGCTCAAAGCGAACCCCGGAATCCGCGACGACTACTCACCCGACGAACTCGCAGAGCGAATCTACGCGCCCATCTACTTCCAACTGCCGTTTCGCGACGGCAGCTTCGATGCCGACTCCGTCGCGTCGGGCTTCGATCTAGCGGTCCATGGCACTACCCGCCCGAGCGTGTGATCGGCTCCGGACGGCACGCCCATCAATTCCGACGATAGGGCTCGAATTGAACTCCGCTCATCGCTGACTTCCCCCTCTGCGCTCATCCCCGTGATCGAACCGGAAGGATGAGCAGGTCCGACCCGACTGTCAGCTTTCCGGAGAAGCCCTTGGACGCCGGCTTCCACACTCGGTCGGCAGACGTGCTCGGCACGAGGTGCGACAGGACGAGATTCTTGACTCCTGCGGGTTGCGCGACCTGAGCGCCCACCTGCGCGATCGTCGTGTGGGCCTCAAGCAGGTGCTGCCGCACCGGACCTGCCTGCTCCGGGGGCAGAGGGGAAACGACCTGATCCACCCAGGCCGGGTCGATCACTTCGTGAACGAGATAATCTGCCCCCCGCGCCAGATCGATGAGGTTCTGACTCACGGTCGTGTCACCCGAGACGACGACCGAGCCATCCGGGGTGTCGAAGCGGTACGCGAAGGCCGGTGCCGTCGGATGGTGGTCGACGAGGGTCGCCGTTATCGTGACGTCCCCGTCGACCCACACATCGATGGGCGCAGCCAGTCGCGGCGGGACACCCTGCGGATCCACATCCCACACGCCAGCGAGGTCGATATCTTCCACCCTGAACAGGCTCGACGGGGCACGGAAGTTGCTGTCCCGCGCGCGATCGTTCAGATCCTGGGCGAACGCCTCGTCGAGACGGCGCGTGAGTCCCGCAATGCCGGGCGTTGGGGAATCCGGAGCAACGACCGCCGGAGCAGGACGACTCGGTGGGAACACTCGCGGGAGCGTCCCGCGATCCCCCGGCCCGAACACGCGAATCGGGTCCGGGTCGGTGCGCCCGAAGGTGTTCGTGTGGACGGTCGTGTACATCGTCGGCCAGTCCGCGGTGTGATCCGAGTGCAGGTGCGTGAAGAAGACCCCCCGCACCAGGTTGAGCGTCCCGCTCTCGGGACCGAGTCCACTCTCCGACAGCCTCCGCAGCGAACCGACCCCGAGATCGACGATGTAGACCCGGCCGTCGTAGACGATCGCCGTCGACACGCCGGCACGATTACCGCCGCCACCCCAGTTCGGCCCGCCCGCCGTGCCAAGCAAGACCAGACGGGTCCGCGATCCGTGCGATCGGTCGACCACCGTCGCCGACCGGGTCATCGCATTCGCCGCCGCGGGCGACGCCACCGATACGACCGCAGTAGCCGCACCGATCCCGATCGTGCGCAACACCGAGCGCCGCGTCGGGTGGATTGCCTGGCCGTGCTGTCCGACGTCATCACACATCTTCGTGTCCTCTCTCAGTGGGCTAGACGGAGGTGATCAGCATCGACTCACTCCACATCCGATACTAACCGTATCGTTTAGAACACCCCATCGCCAACAAGAGATGCGTACGACATACCGAACCGGTAGCAAGCTCGTTTCTAGAGCAAATGCTTAAGACCGTCGCGGGAAACCATTCGATGGATGCCGCGAACGCCGTCCGTCGGGTCGATGCAGATGCGCGGCCGGTGCCCGACCCGGTCGAGACGTCAACCACCAGCCCGGCACCGCGTCCTTCTCGGCGCTGAAGCCGGCACACGCAGTGCTACGATCAGCCACGCAACGGCCCGCGATCCCGCTCGCGCCGACCAGTCCGAACCATCTGTCGGCGGCGGGTGAATCCTGGTCACCTTCGCCGCCGTGCGTTACCGTCCAGTATTCGAGCGCCGCCGACACCATCCGGCGCGAGCACACTTCGCGGAGCGCCAGGCACGCGTACACGCGCGGTTCTCGCGCTTCTCGAGGTGGTCCTCCGACTGATCGCCACGCCCGAGGGAGAGCCGTCCGGCAGCGATCGCCGTCAGGACGGCCGCGATCACAGGTAGGCGTTGGACTCGCCCGAAATCGCACGCGCATCCCGGTCGGCTCGGGGTGAGGGCGGTCAGCGACTGACGTTAGGGCAGACGTAGACCCACCCGCGCGTGACGGCTTCAACCACCGCTCCGACCCGCGACCTCACGCCTGCAGGTCGGTGCCGCGCGAGGGCGAAAGCTGCTCGAGGATCCGGGCCGTCTCCGGGTTCGCCTGCCTCTTCCGCTCAATGTAGTGCGCCCGCGTGATGGCGGCGTCGGAGTGACCGAGCACCTCCGCGGCGGTCTGGTCGTCCGCCTCCTGGCTGATCAGCGTGGCGACGGTCCTGCGGAACGAATGCGGCTTGATGCCGCGTCCAGCAAGCTCCGCTTCCTCGAGCACCTGCCGGAAGATCCTCCGCGCGTTGTACGGCGTGACGGGGGTGCCACGCTTCGTGAAGAACAACAGGTGCTCCGCATCGCTGTCATCGATGAGCGCAAGACGATGCCGAATGACTTCGGCGGCGAACTGTGGGATCGCGACGACGCGGTCGGACTTGTGCGACTTGGGCCATCCCTGCCGCAGGACTCCCCTCCCCTTCCGCACGACCACGGTTCCCCGGATGTGAATGGTCGGTGGGCTCACCGTCATGTCGACGTCGCACCTGCGGAGCGCGAGCGCTTCGCCGATGCGCGCCGAACTCCCGAGCATGACCTCGATGATCTCGCGCAGTTGGCCATCCGGCTTCGGTCCGGGAACCCCCGGTTCGGTGCGCCACTCACGTGCCGCCCTGCGGATCCGCGTGATCTCGTCCATGGTGAGTGCCTTCGGCATCGGCGTCGCTTTGGGCAGTGGAGAGCAGCCGGTGACCGGGTTGTGGCGGATCGCGTCGTGCCGCATCGCGAACTTCATGATCAGGTTCAGCAGCACACGCGACAACCTCGCCTTCGAATGCGATGCGGACAGCTGCGCCTTCAGGAAGCGGTCGATCCGCGCCGTCGTCATCTCCCGGAGGATCATGTGTTCCCATGCCGGCATGAGAAGGGTGCGCACCTCCGTGGCGTACTGCTCTTTCGTGCCGTCGGACAGGCGCGGGTCGTGCTCGACATCCTCGAGCCACAGTGCGGCAAGCTTCGGGAAGGGAGTGTCGGCCGTCACCGCCTGTCCGGTATCCGAGATGCGATCGCGCTCGGTGAGCTTCACACGGAGCGCGGCGATAGCCTTCGCCTTCGTCGCGGCCGACGCCGTCACCGGGCGCAGCCGACCATCCCAGTCACGGAACCGGCAGATCGCCTGCACGGCACCGGATGGCAGCTTCATCGTGCGGATCGCACCGAACGTTCCGATCTCGGTGCGCGGCCTACCGGGCATTCTCAGCACTCCCCCGCATCGGATCAGACCGCGATTCGAGCCACGCCCGGATCTCGGGAACGCAGTAGCGCAGCTCCTTGCCCACGCGGAATCCCCGCGGCCCCTCTCCCGTCCGGCGCAGGTCGTAGATCACTTGCGTCTTGACGCCGAGATACTCCGCGAGCTCGCTCGTCGTGAGCACCTCGTCCAACCCGACTGCGACGTAGTCCTTCATGCCACTGAGGTGCACCAGACGTGCCAAAGCCAACCCAGACGACTCGATCCACGTGCGCGACGCGCGCGTCAGAACGCTGTCGCGAACGCGAATGTGGCGAATAAATGACCAATCGGCCAATTTCCCCTCCTCGGATGAGAGGGAGGAAATACCAGATGATCAGGTGAGATGTGGAGCCACCTAAGGGAATCGAACCCTTGACCTATTCATTACGAGTGAATCGCTCTGCCGACTGAGCTAAGGTGGCGCGCCTCGCCTGCGCGATGCACGATCAACGATCTTACCCTCTCGCGACGGCACCCGCGAACCGCGGCCGGACCGTCAGCAGACCAGTCCGTCGGCGGGCACGACACCGTCGATCAGATAGCCCTCGACCGCCGCGTCGACGCACGCGTTGCCCTTGTTGAAGCCGGTGTGGCCCTCGCCCTCGCGCGTCACGAGCACGCCGCTCGACAGCTGATCGGCCAGCGACACCGCCCACTCGTACGGCGTCGCGGGGTCGTTCGTCGTTCCGACCACGACGATGGGCGCAGCGCCGTCGGCAGTGAGGACGCCGCGGGTGCCCGTGGCCGGGTACGGCCACGACGCGCACGTGTCCGGCCCGATCGCGTACGGCGCGAACGTCGGCGCCTCGACGGCGAGGCGGGCCTCGGCCGCCGCCGCTTCCTCGGGGGTCGTGTCGTCGGGGTAGTCCATGCAGTTGTAGGCGATGAACGCCTCGTTGCTGTTGTCGGTGTAACCGCCGTCGAACCGCCCGTAGTACGAGTCGGCGAGCAGGAAGGCGATGTCGGGGTTTCCCTGCAGCACGTCCTCCAGCGCGATGGTGAGGTACTGCCACGAATCCTCGGAGTACAGCGCCAGCAGGGTGGCGGTCACCATGGTGTCGGCGCCGAGCATCCGCCCGTCCGACCCGGTGAGCGGTGCGCGGTCGAGCCGTGCGTACAGAGCACCGAGGTCGGCCGCCGCTTCGTCGACGGTGCCGCGGAACGGACACTCGCTCGACTGCAGGCAGTCCGCCAGGTAGGCGCGCAGCGCCGACTCGAATCCGGTGAGCTGGATCTCGCCCACCTCGATGCTCGGGATCGCCGGGTCGATCGCGCCGTCGAGCACGAGCCGGCCGACCCGGTCGGGGTAGAGCTCGGCATACGTGGCGCCGAGGAAGGTGCCGTACGAGTAGCCGAGGTAGTACAGTTCGCCGTCGCCGAGCACCGCACGGATGAGATCCATGTCGCGAGCGGAATCGACGGTCGTGACGTGCTCGAGGATGCCGTCGCTGTTCTGTTCGCACGCCGCGGCGAAGTCGGCGTTGCGTGCTTCGAGCTCGGCCTCCCAGGCATCCGTCCCGCGCGTGTTCTCGGGGATGTCGTACAGGTACGCGTCCATGCCGGCGGCGTCGTAGCAGCGCACCGCCGATGACGCGCCGACCCCGCGCGTGTCGAAGCCGACGACGTCGTAGGCGTCTTCGATGGCGGGCGTCACCGCCACGCTCATCGAGTCGCGGATGAAGTCGACGGCGCTGGAGCCCGGGCCGCCGGGGTTGAACAGCAGCGAGCCGATCGCTTCGCCCGACAGCGCCCGCTGACGCGTCAGTGCGAGTTCGATCTCACCGAGCCCGGGTTCGTCCCAGTCCAGGGGTGCCGTGATCGTGGCGCATTCGAGGTCACCGCACACCGACCAGTCGACCGTCTGGCTGTAGAACGGCAGCAGGTCGGCGGGGATCCCGCTCACATCGGGCGCCGCGCTCTCGGTCGACAGCGGCCGGTCTTCGGGGATCAGCGTGTAGAGGCAGCCGCTCAGGGCGACGGATGCCACGGCGACGGATGCCACGACGGCGAGCAGGCGCCGCAGACGGCGGGCGGGGGTGCGGGTCACGGTGTCCTTCCGGTGGCGACGGTGATGAGCAGGCTCTCGAGCGCGAGCGCCGGCGCGACGTTCTGCTCGAGGTTCTGGCGCGTCGCGGCGAGCCGGTCGACGACGTCGAGGGTCCGCGACGGGGGCCACGCCTGGGCGAGAGCCCGCAGGTCGCCCTCGAGCTCGAGGTTGATGAGGTCGCGCCCACGCCCGTACTGCAGCATCAGCACGTCGCGGAACATCGACTGCAGGTCGGTGAGCACGCGATCGATGCCGTCGCGCAGGCTTCTGGTCGCGCGGCGCTTCTGGTCGTCCTCGAGAGCCGAGATCTGCGAGCGCACGGCCGGCGGGATCGCCGCGCCCTCCGCGATCCCCAGCGTGCGCAGCAGACTCGACCGCTCGGCCTCGTCGCGTTCGGCGGTCAGCGCCTTCGCGTCTTCCGTCGCGACCTGCACGATGCGGCCGGCGACGTCGACGGCGTCGCCCACGCCGCGCACGCCGAGCACGGCGCGCAGCGTCTCGTCGCGGCGCTCGCGCGCTGCGGCATCCGTCGCCAGGCGCTGCGCCATGCCGATGTGCCGCTGCGCGTGCCGCGCCGACTGCTCGGCGATCGTGGGATCGGCGCCGGTGCGGGCGGCGACGAGCGCGGCGACCGCGGCGACGTCGGGCTCGCGCAGCCGCAGCGTGCGCACGCGGGAGCGGATGGTGGGAAGCAGGTCGGCGTCACTCGGGGCGCACAGCACCCACACGGTGCGCTCCGGCGGCTCCTCGAGCGCCTTGAGCAGCACGTTCGACGTGCGCTCCGTCATGCGGTCCGCGTCTTCGACGACGATGACGCGGTATCGGCCGATCGACGGCGCGAAGTACGCCCGCTCGACCAGCCGGCGAGCCTCGTCGATGCGGATGATCACCTGTTCGGTGCGCAGCGCGGTGAGGTCGGGATGCGTGCGGGCGAGCACCTGCTTCATCGCCTCCTCGTCGCCCGGCTCGGCGATCAGCGCGGCGGCGAAGGCGTAAGCGAGCGTTGAACGGCCCGATCCGGGCGGACCCGTGATCAGCCATGCGTGCGAGAGGGCATCGGGGTCGGTCGCCGCTGTCCGCAGCGCCGTCACCGCGGCATCCTGACCCCAGACGTCGGTCCAGGGCAGCTCTGCGACCGGCGCGACCGCTTCCATGCCGACCAGCCTAATCTCCGCGTCCGACTCGCCGGCCGGTCAGACCAGGGCCTCGACGCGCGCGCGGATGTCGGCGGCGAGCGCCGACGCGTCCTGCGCGGCGTCGAGGACGAGGAAGCGCTCGGGGTCGGCCTCGGCCAGTGCCAGGAAGGCGGACCGCACGCGCTCATGGAACGCGGATGCCTCGGCCTCGAGTCGGTCGAAGGGCTTGTCGGCCGCGTCGAGCCGGCGCCGCGCGACGGCGGGGTCGAGATCGAGCAGCACGGTCAGGTGAGGCAGGAGTCCGGCGGTCGCCCACAGCGACAGGTCGCGCACCTCGTCGGCTCCGAGCACGCGACCGGCCCCCTGGTACGCCACCGACGAGTCGAGGTAGCGGTCCTGGATCACGACGTCGCCGCGCTCGAGCGCCGGGCGCACGACCGTGTCGACGTGCTGGGCGCGGTCGGCCGCGTACAGCAGCGCTTCGGCGCGGGCCGACACCTCTCCGCGATGGTGCAGCACGATGTCGCGCACGAGCACGCCGACCTCGGTGCCGCCGGGCTCGCGCGTGCGCACGACGGTGCGGCCGCGCTCGCGCAGCCAGGCTTCGAGGAGACCGGCCTGCGTCGTCTTGCCGGTGCCGTCGCCGCCCTCGAAGGTGACGAACAGTCCCGTCGGGGCGTCGCCGCTCACTTCTTCTTCGCGGGGGTGCGCCGCGTCGTGGTCGAGCGCGACCGCGTGGAGCGCTTGGGCGCCGGGCCCTTCGCACGCTTGTCGGCGAGCAGCTGCACGGCCCGCTCGAAGGTCATCTCGTCGGCGGTCTCGCCCCGCGGGATCGTGGCGTTGATCTCGCCGTCGGTCACGTACGGCCCGAATCGGCCGTCGCGCACCTTGATGGGCTTGCCGCTGACGGGGTCGGCCTCGAACTCTTTGAGGGCGCTGGACGCACCGCGGGCTCCGTACTTGGGCTGCGCGTAGATCGCGAGCGCCTCGTCGAGCGTGATGTCGAAGATCTGCTCCTCGGCGGTCAGCGACCGCGAGTCGGTGCCCTTCTTCAAGTAGGGGCCGTAGCGGCCGTTCTGCGCCGTGATCTCGTCGCCCGACTCGGGGTCGGTGCCGACGACGCGCGGCAGGTTCAGCAGCGTGAGCGCCGTCTCGAGGTCGACCGTGTCGGGCGACATGCTCTTGAACAGCGAGGCGCGGCGGGGCTTGGGAGCCGTCTTCGCGCTCGCCTTCTTCTTCGGCTCGGCCACCTCGCCCGTGGCGGGATCGACCTCGTCGGGGTCGACCGGGTCCTCCTCTTCGAGGTAGGGACCGAACCGGCCGTCCTTGACCACGACGAGCTTGCCGTTGTCGGGGTTCTCGCCCAGCACGCGGTTGCCGGCGATCGGCGCGTCGATGAGCTCCTGAGCCTTCTCGGCGGTCAGCTCGTCGGGCGCGAGGTCCTCGGGGATGTTGATGCGGCGCGGCGCCGCCTCGGGGTCCGCCGGATCGACGACCTCGAGGTACGGCCCGTACTTGCCGTACCGCAGGGTCGCGGTGTCGGTGATCGCCGTCGCGTTGATCTCGCGGGCGTCGATCTCACCCAGATTGTCGACGATGCGCCGCAGGCCGGGCTGCGTCTCCGAGCCGAAGTAGAAGTCGTGCAGCCACTCGACACGGCCCTGCTCGCCGCGGGCGATCGCATCGAGGTCATCTTCGAGCGTCGCGGTGAAGTCGTAGTCGACATAGCGCGGAAAATGGTTGGAGAGGAACTTGCTCACCGCACGGCCGACGTCGGTGGGGCGGAAACGCCGGCTCTCGAGTTCGACGTACTTGCGGAAGATCAGGGTGGCGATGATCGAGGCATAGGTCGAGGGGCGACCGATGCCCAGCTCTTCCATCCGTTTGACCAGTGTCGCCTCGGTGTAGCGCGGCGGCGGCTGGGTGAAATGCTGCTCGGGCGTGATGCCCTTCTTCTGGGCAGCCTCGCCCTCCATGATCTGGGGCAGGCGCTTGTCGTCGTCATCGACCA
>JAUHVN010000500.1 GCA_030425055.1 Actinomycetes bacterium
AAGATCTCGGTGAGGGGCGTCGCGGCCTGGTCGGGCCGGCCGTCGAGGCCGGTGAAGAACGGTGCCATCTCGGCCTCCCACCGGGCGGCGATGGGGGATGCGGCGAGGTAGGCCTGCGCGGCCGCGTCGTCGTCGGTCTCGTAATAGCCGATGAGGCGGCCGCCCTCGGCGAGGAACAGCGAGTAGTTGCGGCGACCGGCGGCGGCGATCTCTTCGAGCATCTCGCGGCGCACGGGCGTGTGGCGGGCGATGTACTCATCGAGCATCTTGGGCTTGACCTGCAGCTGGAAGCAGACGCGTGTCGTCGCGTCGGTGCTCGTCATCGAGATGCTCCTTCGGCCTCGGAGAGGCAGTTCTATGAATCGTTTCAAAGCATAGCCGCCCTGTATCGTTTCACGCAAGCGGAGGGGGGTCGATGATCGTGGCAGTGAGTGTGAGGGATGTCGCACGTGCAGCATCCGTGTCCGTCGGCACCGTCTCGAACGTGCTCAATCAGCCCGAGAAGGTGTCCGCCGCGACGGTCGAGCGCGTGCTCGCCGTGATCGACGAACTGGGCTTCGTGCGCAACGACGCGGCGCGGCAGCTGCGCGCCGGACGCAGCCGCTCGATCGGCCTGGTCGTGCTCGACGTCGGCAACCCCTTCTTCGCGGCCGTGGTGCGCGGCGCAGAGGAGCGCGCCGCCGAGGCCGGGATGACCGTGCTGCTGGGCAACAGCGACGAGACGCCGTCACGAGAGCGCGCCCATCTCGACCTGTTCCGCGAGCAGCGCGTGAACGGAGTTCTCGTCACCCCGGCCGGGGGAGACGACGGGATGCTCCGCGCGCTGACCACTGCGGGCATCCCCGTGGTCCTCGTCGACAGCGAGCTGCCGGGCGACGAGTTCGGGTCGGTGTCGGTCGACGATGTCGAGGGAGGCTACCTCGCGGCATCCCACTTGCTCTCGCTGGGGCGACGGCGACTGGCGTTCGTCGGCGGACCCACGGCGATCCGCCAGGTGGCCGAGCGTCTCGAGGGTGCTCGACGCGCGGTCGACGAGGTGGCGGCCGCGAGTCTCGAAGAGATCGCCATGCCGGCGCTCACGGTGCTGTACGGGCGATCGGCCGGTGAGGCGATCGCGACGCGCGATTCCGCCGAGCGACCTGACGCCGTCTTCGCGGCGAACGATCTGCTCGCGGTCGGCCTGCTGCAGGCGTTCGCGTTCCGCAGCGACGTGCGCGTGCCCGACGACATCGCGCTCATCGGCTACGACGACATCGACTTCGCCTCGGCGACCGTGGTGCCGCTCAGCTCGATCCGCCAGCCCGCCCACGAGATCGGGTACTCGGCGGCCGACCTGCTGCTGCGCGAGGTCAGCGACCCGGGCGGCGATCACCAGCGCGCGATCCGGTTCCGGCCAAAGTTGGTCGTGCGCGAATCG
Source organism: Actinomycetes bacterium (assembly GCA_030425055.1). Classification (GTDB taxonomy): domain Bacteria; phylum Actinomycetota; class Actinomycetes; order Actinomycetales; family Microbacteriaceae; genus Microbacterium. Next base: position 1,418 of record JAUHVN010000500.1, read on the forward strand.
ACGAAGGGCTGAGGGATGCCTCGCAACTGGGCCGGCACCTACGAGTACACCGCGCCGACGATCGTCGAGGCGACGAGCGTCGACGACGTGCGCGCCGCGGTGGCCCGACCGGGTCGCGTGCACGCGCTGGGCACCCGGCACTCGTTCACCGACCTGCCCGACACGACGGGCACCCTCATAGACGTCACCGGCCTGCCGCCGGTGCTCCGCCTCGACCCCGAGGCCGCGACGGCGACGGTTTCGGCGGGCACCCGCTACGGCGACGTGGCCGTCGCCCTCGACGAGCACGGCTGGGCGCTGCACAATCTGGGGTCGCTGCCGCACATCAACGTCGGCGGCGCGACCGAGACCGCGATGAAGGAAGCCAAGGACCGCGTGGACGACGCGCTGCACGCCACCAAGGCCGCGGCCGCGGAGGGC
>JAUHVN010000066.1 GCA_030425055.1 Actinomycetes bacterium
CGATCCACCTTTCCGTCGCGCTCCGCCTCGGCGTTCAAGAGATGATCACGTACGACCGAGAACTAGCGGATGCCGCTGCCCGCGCAGGCTTGCGCGTTCTGTCGCCCGGCTCATCGGGCTAGATTCGTCCGCGGACAAGGCCGCACATCGACCGTGGAACGGTTCGAGGCCGCGCTCGTCGCATTCGACGCGATCATCGAAGCGCGACGGATGTTCGGTTCCCCCGACTACGAAGCCCTCGTGCGAGTGGCCGACCGCACTGCCTACGAAGCATTCATGACCCAGAAACTGACGGCCCTGCCGGGTTTGGCCAGAGTGCAGTCGCGGTTCCCCATGAAGACGACCAAGGCGCCGCACGAGGGATAGGCAGGCGACCGGCAGAGTGCCGATCGTCGGGACGAGCGGGCTCCCCTCTGCCCTGCGGGGAGCCCGCTCGGTGACCTCACTCGTAGCGCAGAGACTCGACCGGGTCTGCCTTGGCCGCACGCCCCGCGGGGATGGTCCCGGCCAGGAACGCGATGACCATGACGGTCAGGATGATCGTGACGACCGACACCGGGTCGAAGGCGATCAGCGTGAGCCCGGCCAGATCCGACAGCAATCCCGAGGACACCGCTGTGCTGATCGCGCGGCCGGCGATCATCGCGATGCCGACGCCGATGGCGCTGCCGAGGAAGCCGAGGAAGACGGCCTCGAGGCTGAACAGGCTGAAGACGCGTCCGGACCCCATCCCCATGGCCTTCATGAGTCCGATCTCGCGCGTGCGCTCCTGCACCGACATCAGCAGGGTGTTGACGATGCCGAAGCTCGCGGCCAGCAGAGCGATGATCGCGAAGCCGTTGAGCACGAGCACGATGCCGTCGATGACCGAGGTGATCGTGCCGAGCTGGTCGGCGACGGTGGTTCCGGTGAAGCCCTCGTCGGTCAAGGCATCCTGCAGCGCATCGATCTCCTCATCGGTGGCGTCGGGGTCGAACCAGACGGTCGCCGAGGTGTACCGGTCGGCCTCATCGGCGGGGATCCCCGTCGACTGCGTTTCGAAGAGCGTGTCGGCGAGGGCGTCGTTGAGCAGGATGCTGGCGCCCAGCGGCGACGCGAGCGTCTCTTCGGTCACGCCCACCACCTCGGCCGAGACGACGTGCTGCTCGCGCATCGCGTCGGTGATCGCGATATCGACCGTCTCGCCGATCGCGGCGTCGGCCGAGTCGAACCCGAGCGGCTCGACGTAGGTCAGCGGGATCGCGACCTCGTAGTCCGCGGCATCCGCGTCGGGCTCCGCGCCGGCGGTGAGCAGTGTCGTCTGCCCCGGCACGAGGCTGCCGACCTGCGCGACGTAGGGCGTGCCGTCGCCGAACACGATGTAGTCGGGGCTGATCGCGCGGGCGGCCTGCACGTCGAGCACCCCGTCGATGCCCTCGATGGTGGTGACGTCGTCGGGCGTGAGCGCGATGACGGTCTGGCCCGGGATGCCGGTGGAGACGGCATCCGGGTCGTACTCGACCGGTCCCGACCCGGGCGTCCGCTCCGAGCCCTCCTGCACCTTCGTGACGGTCATCGCATCGGATGCGCCGACCGCGCTGACCGTGTCGTCGATGTACTGGTTGATGCCGGTGCCGAGACCGCTCGTCAGCGTCAGGGTGAACGCCCCGACGAAGATCGCGAGGATCGTGAGGATCGAGCGGGTCTTGGAGCGGAACGTGTTGGCCCCCGCGGTGGTGATCAGATCCGCGGTCTTCATGCCGCCGCCCCCTCGGAATCCTCGACGATGCAACCGTCGCGAATGTGGATGCGGCGGTCGCAGCGGGCGGCGAGGTCTTCGTCGTGGGTGACGACGATGAGCGTGATGCCGTGCTCGCGGTTGAGCGCGAACAGGATGTCTTCGACGACCGCGCCGGTGTTCGAGTCGAGGTTGCCGGTGGGTTCGTCGGCGAAGATGATGCGCGGGTTGTTCACGAGGGCGCGGGCGATCACGGTGCGCTGCTTCTGCCCACCCGACAGGTTCACGGCCTTGTTCTTGGCCTTGTCGCCGAGCTCGAGCTGCTCGAGTGCGGCCATGCCGCGGCGCTTGCGCTCGGCCCGACCGACACCGGCGATCTTCATCGGCAGGATCACGTTCTCGAGCACGGTGTTCGACCCGGTGAGGAAGAACTGCTGGAAGACGAACCCGAACGTCTTGTTGCGGGTGCGGTTGAGCTTCCTGCCGCGCAGCCGCTTCGTGTCGACGCCGTCGAGCTCGAGGTCGCCCGAGTCGGGGGCGTCGAGCAGGGCGAGCACGTGCATCAGCGTCGACTTGCCGGAACCCGACTTGCCGATGATCGCGATCGACTCGCCTTCGCGGATGTCGAAGCTGATGCCCTTGAGAGCGTCGAAGCGGTTCTGGCCGCTTCCGTAGGACTTGTGCACGTCGCGCGCCGAGATGATCGTGGCACCGGCCGGCGCGTTCGTGACGGGGTTTGAGGTTGTCATACACCCAGGCTCGTCGGCCTCGCGCGGGCGCGAATCCTCCCGTGGTGGCAGGCGTGTACCGCACCCGCGGTATTTCAGCCGCCGGGCGCGAGCAGTCCCGACTCGTAGGCGGCGATCACCAGCTGCGCGCGGTCGTGCGCGTACAGCTTGGTCATGATGCGGTTCACATGGGTCTTGGCCGTGTGGGGCGAGATGAACAGCTCGTCGGCGATCTCCTGGTTCGACCGGCCCCGCGCGACGAGCAGCAGCACCTCCTCCTCGCGGTCGGTCAGCGACTCGAGTCGAGAGCGATCCATGGCCGCGGGCTGCAGATGCTTCGCGATCAGCGCGCGCGTCGCGGCGGCCGACAGCAGGGAGTCGCCCGCGTGCACGGCCTCGACCGCGCGAACGATGTCATCGGGCTCCGAGCCCTTCCCGATGAACCCGCTCGCGCCCGCGCGCATGGCCCGCACAACGTACTCGTCCTCCTCGAACGTCGTGAGGATCAGCACCCGCGTCTCGGCGAGGGCGGGGTCGGCGCAGATCCGCGCTGTCGCGTCGATTCCGTCGAGGCGCGGCATCCGGATGTCCATCAGCACCACATCAGGACGAAGGCGACGGGATGCCTCGACTCCGGCGGCCCCGTCGACCGCATCGCCGACCACCTCGATGCCGGCGGCGGCACCGAGGATGTCGGTCACGGCCTGGCGGATGAGCGCCTGGTCGTCGACGACGAGCACCCGGATCACGCGGAGTCTCCCTGCGCCAGCGGCAGACGCGCCGTCACCCGCCAGCCTCCGGGCGCGGGCCCGGTCTCGACGGAGCCGTGCACGGTCGCCACCCGCTCCCGCATCCCGGCGAGGCCCAGTCGAGAGCCGGGGGCAGCGGATGCGTCGACCCTCGCCGTGATCGGGTTCGTGACCACGATGGTCAGGGCCTCGTCGTCGACGGCGAGAAGGATGTGCGCGCGGGCTTCTGCGCCGTGCTTGTGCGCGTTGGTCAGCGCCTCCTGGATCACGCGGTAGGCGACGAGGCCGACGGCCCCGTCCGCGCGGGAGAGGTCGCCTTCGACCCGGACCGACACCTCCATCCCGGCCTCGGCGAACCGACGGGTCAGGTCGTCGAGCCGAGCCAGGTTCGGCCCGGGCGCGGTTGCATCATCGTCGTCGGCCCGCAGCACCTCGAGCAGGCCGCCGATCTCGCCGAGCACCGTCCGCGACGCCGAGCGGATCGTCGCGAGGGACTCCTTCGCCTTGTCGGGCCGGTCATCGACCGCGGCCGACGCGACGCCGGCGTTCAGGCTGATCACCGAGATCTGGTGGGCCACCGCGTCGTGCAGATCCCGGGCGATCCGCAGCCGTTCCTCCGACACCCGGCGCCGCGCCTCCGCCTCGCGGGTGCGCTCAGCGCGCTCGGCGCGATCCGTGATCGCCGCGATGTACTCCCGCCGTGACCGAGTCGCATCCCCCAGCGCCGATCCGACGATCGCCGTCAGCGCGAACTGCACCAGACGGGGATCGGTCGGGCCTCCCTGCCAGGCCAGCAGACCCAGCCCGATCACCAGCACCACGGTGATCAGCGTCACGATGACGCCGACCTTCCGCGGCCTGCGGTTCGTGACGGCGAAGATCGCCACCGCGACCGCGAACGCGATCGCCGGGGCGAGGGTCGCGAACGCGGCGGCGATCCCGTACAGCGCGAGTTCGACGCCGAGGATCGGAAGCGGCCAGCGTCGGCGGAAGAGCAGCGCCGCCGCCGCGACCGCGACCAGGGCGATTGTGGCGGCATCCGGCACGATGATCGCCTCGCCCGGGTCGCGCACCACGGAGAGCACCGCCATCAGCGCGATGATGATGACGTCGGCGAGCCACGCGGGCAGGCGGGGCTGCGGATCCGTCGGCATGGTGTCGCCGTCAGGCACGGTCATGCGCCCAGTCTGCCCGGGCGAGCGCGCGGGGGAATCACCCCACCGCGGTATTCACCGCGAGTCAGCGAGCGAGCTCTCGACGGCCCGGCGCCCCCCGATCGCCCGCGACGGATGGTCGATTACGCGGAGCGTGACCAGCGGAGGGTGCGGACGACGGCGACTCCTGAGGGCGTGGTCAGTGCGATCCGGATCACCAGTTCGCCGTCGACGATGTGCATCTCGCGGGTGACGACGCCGCCGACGTCGCTCGGTGACAGCGCCGCCTCGAGTGTCTGGGTCACCTCGCTCGTCGCTTCATCGACGACATAGGTTCCGAAGTAGGCGTCGTATCCGCCGACCGCCGTGCTGTTGTTGGAGGCGATCCGACCGTCACCCGACGGCGTGACGGATGCCTCGGCCTCGGTCGGGGCGGAGGTCCGGTCTCTCCGCATGAACTGGGCGGCGAAGTTGCCCCCGCGGTCGTACACGAGCAGCCCGAGCGGATCGGTGCCCAAGCTCGCCTCGACGTGCACGGAGCCATCCGGGAGGTGATCCACCCGAGAGCTCAGGCGCCAGGTGCCGATGAGATCCTCAGCGAGCGTCATGGCGAAACCGTACGCCCGCCTCGGGCCTGCGGCAACGCCCGCAGCACAGCCGGGGCGAGAACGACCGCCGTGCACGTGATCGGGGTTAGCGTGGAGCGACAGGCGAAGGAGGGTGGATGTCCGACGCACGAAGCGAGGCCGCTCGCTATGCCGCGCGCCGCGCCGCGGGCGAAGACCCGCACGAGAGCCCGGACGTCGGCAAGCCTTCCTCGTCGCTCACCGCGCAGAACATGTCGGCGATCGTCGAGACCGCCATCCAGCAGGCGATCCGCCGCGGTGACTTCGACGACCTTCCCGGCGCGGGTAAGCCGATCGAGGGCCTCGGCTCGCACCACGATCCCGATTGGTGGATCCGCCGCAAGATCGAGTCCGAGAACCTGACCGGGCTCGGCCCGCCTGCGCTGAGCCTGCGGGTCGAGAACCTCGAGCTCGACGCCCAGCTCGATCTCGAGTCGAGCGAGGCACGGGTGCGAGAGGTGCTCGACGACTTCAACCGCCGGGTCATCGAGGCACGACGCCAGCTGCAGGGCGGGCCGCCGGTTGTCACACCGACGCGCGATGTCGATGCCGAAGTGGATGCCTGGCGCGAGCGCCGAGCGGCCCGTGCGCGCGCGGCTCGGGAGGCCGACGAAGCGCAGGCGAAGCCCGAGCGGCGCAAGCGCTGGTGGTCGCTGCACTGACCGACGGCTACCGCGTCCGCACGAATCGGTGGTTGAGGAACTCCTCCGCACCCCATCGGCCGTGCGTGCGCCCGAAGCCGGATGCCTTGACGCCGCCGAAGCAGACAGCGGCGTCGAGGTCGGGCCCGCGGTTGATGAAGCACATCCCCGAGTCGATCCGCTCTGCCACAGCATTCGCACGCTCGGGCTCGCTCGCGTAGACATAGGCACCGCGGCCGTACGGTGACCCGTTGGCGATCTCGACCGCCTCGTCGTCGTCGTGCACACGGTACGCGATGGCGATGGGGCCGAAGAGCTCCTCACTGTGCACGTCGGCGCCGTCGGGAACGTCGACGAGCAGTCCGGGAGCGAAGACGTTGCCTGCGCGTTCCCCACCGATCAGCGTCGCGCCCTGGGCGACGGCGCGATCGACCTGATCCTGAAGCCGCTCGGCGGCCACGTCCGACGACAAAGTCCACGTCGCATCGTCCGGCACCGACGGGTCGGGTGTGCCGACGATCCTGACCTGCTCGAGGTAGAGGCGGACGAACTTGTCGTAGAGGTCGTCCATCAGGATGAACCTCTTCGCGCAGATGCAGGCCTGTCCGCCCACCAGGAGCCGCAGGTCGACCGCGTCCGCCACCGTGCCGTCGAGGTCGTCGGTCGACAGCACGACGAAGGGGTCGGAGCCGCCCAGTTCGAGGGACACCCGCGTGAGGTGCCTGCCGGCGATCTCGGCCACCGCGGCGCCGCCCGCGGCGGAACCGGTGAACGAGACGGCGTGCACGCGCGGGTCGGCGATGATCATGTCGGTCTGTTCGTGCGTCGAGTACAGCGCGGTGTAGACGCCCTCGGGCACTCCCGCCTCGTGCACGAGCTGCTCGATCAAGGCCGCGCTCTCGGGGCACTGCGGCGGTGGTTTGACCAGCACGGTGTTGCCGACGATGAGGTTGGGCGCAGCGAACCGGGTCGTGAGCATCACGTGCGCGTTCCACGGGATGATGCCGAGGATCACGCCGAGCGGTCGCTTGACCACCACGCCTCGGCCGTCAGGAACGTCGATCGGCTCGTCCGCCAGCAGCTCCGCACCATGGTCGGCGTACCAGCGGTACATCGACACGTCGAAGTCGAAGTCCCAGCCGATGCTCTCGGGCGGGGCGCCCATCTCATGCATCAGCAGTCGTCGCAGCTCCGGCGCGTTCGCAGCCTGCAGGTCGGCGATGCGATGCAGCATCTCGGCGCGGTCCGCGAGGTCGGTGTCACGCCACGAGCGATACGCGGTGTGGGCACGGTCGATCGCCGCGACGACTTCGGCGTCGGTGAACGCCGGTCGTCGTGAGATCTCGGTACGCGTGCGCGGATCGACGACGGCGAAGGTTCGCCCGCGCGCCGCATTGCTGATCGAGGTGGTGGACACGATGTCTCCCTCGGGCCGACGGAGCGTCCCCGGCGGGGCGGATCTCAGCGCGCTGTGCGCTTCTCCGGGTCTGCGGTTGCGCGCGACCATACCGCCGTCGCACTGCGGGCGCAACGGGTCTCGTCGTCGCGGGCCCCACGGCAGCGCCCGCATCATAGCGGGTGACCCTGTTCGGGCGCGCTCCCCTTGCACCGGATCGCACGTTCCGGCTCACTTGATGGATGCCCGCCACCGAAGACCTCGCGACAGACCTCGCGACCGCCCTGCGCGACGCCGAGATCGAAGCCGCCTACCAACCGCAGATCTCGCTGAGGACCGGCGACGTCGAAGCCGTCGAAGCGCTGTGCCGGTGGCGGCACCCTACGATGGGCGAGGTCGACCCCGCCACGATGATCGACCTGGCCGAGAAGACCGGTGTCATCCACGACCTCGGCCGCTTCATGCTCGACGACTGCCTCGACCTGCTCGAGAGCTGGCGCGCGAACGGCCGCGAGTGGGAGCTCGCCGTCAACGTGTCGCCGCTGCAGCTGGTCGACGAGGCGTTCGCGCGCTACGTGTTCGACGAATTCCGGCGCCGCGAGCTGGCACCGGCATCCCTCACCCTCGAGATCACCGAGAACCTGCCGCTGCTCGATGCGCCAGCGGTGCTTCCGCGGCTGCGGGTGCTGCGCGAGATCGGCGTCGGCATCTCGCTCGACGAGTTCGGCGCTGGCTACGCGTCGCTCGAACGGCTCGAGAACCTGCCGCTGACCGAGGTCAAGATCGCCGGTCCGCTCGTGCGCAGCACCGACCCCGATCGGCTCGGCGCGCTACGCGAGAGCATCGAGGTCGCGCACGAACGCGGCCTTCGAGTCGTCGCCGAGGGCATCGAGACGCAGCAGCACCTCGAGACCGCGGCCGAACTCGGCTGCGATCGAGCACAGGGCTTCCTGATCAGCCGCCCGCACCCCCGCTCCGCGGTGGAGTGAGGGCGCAGGAGGCGCCGGTCAGACCGCAGCGCCCTCCACGACCTTCGGGCGCAGCGCGAGCAGCGCGCCCGCGACGGTCTCGATCGTGTCCGGAGCTACGCCCGCCTCGGTCAGCGCCGTCGCGGCGTGGCCGATGACCTTGTCGAAGTCGGCGTCGGTGATGCCGCGGCCGGCATGCGCGGCATCCATCTCCTTGCCCTTGTAGGCGTTGGGGCCGCCGGTGGCGACCGCGAGGAACAGAGCCATGTGGCGCTTCTGCTCGGCCATGTCGCTGTGCGCGAAGAACGGCGCGAGCGACTCGTCGCCGATGATCAGTTCGTAGAGCCGGTTCACGACGGTGCCGATGCCGGCACCCTCTCCGAGCTGCTGGTACAGGGTGGCTTCGGTCATGTCACTGCTCCGATCCTTCGGGGGTGGATGTCGCTTCGGATGCTGCACGATCAGAGGTCTGGGGTGCGCCGCCGGCGCCGAGGCGGCCGAGCTCGCGCTCGATCGCCTCGAGGAGCGAGTGGGCCTGGGCGGCGGCCATCCGCGTGAACTGCCGCGCGCGCACGACGTCGTCGGCGGCCGCGGGACCGGCGGCCGCGAGGTCGTCGGTCGAGAACGCGGCTATCGGCGAGCTGTCGTAGCGCGCGCCCGCCGGGGCGGGAGCGGCCGCGGGCGCCGCCGCGGCTGCCGGGGCTGCGGCACCCGCAGCCGCCGCACCCGACTGCTTCTCGATCGCGTGCGCCGCCTGCTGGGCGCGCTCGATGATCTCGCGGTACTGCGTGCGTGCGGTCTCGATCAGGTCCTTCGAGTACGACTCCGCCTCGGCGACGGCGTCGTCGGCGATGCGCTGCGCCTTGCTGAGCAGCAGCACGGCGCGGTTCGAGATCTCGCTGTCGTCGGCGCTGAGGCCGGCCGTCAGGTCGTCCTTCTCGCGCCACGCGAGCTCGAGCGCGTCGGCGGCCGACGCGAGGAGCGAGCGCACCTCGTCGGGGTCGTAGCCGTCGGCCGAACTCGAGAAAGACGCACTGCGCAGATGTTCCGGCGTGATCGAAACGGATTGGATCCCGGACATGTTGCCGCCCTCTCCTAGTTGCCCAGTCCGGCGCCCGGCTGGATGACTTCACGGGCCGACGCGGGATCGCTCGGCTCGTTCGACTCTTGGCTGTACGGGTGCTCGTAATTCTCGCTGCGAAGGCGCGCGGCGTCGAGACCCGATCTCAGCAGGGCCGCCGTCGCGTGCTCGACCATGGCGGGCGACCCGCACACCATCGCGGTGAATCCGTCCCACGGCCCATCCGCGGCGGCGACATCGCCGACCGGGCCCTGGAGGCCCGGATACGACGGGTCGTCCGAGACCGCCTGACGCATGATCAGCCACTGCGCGTCGGCGTACTTCTCGAGTTCCGGCCGCGCGTAGAAGTTCCACGGATGCCGCACCCCGTGATACAGCGCGACGGTCGGCCCGTAGCCGACATCGGCGTGCCGCGCGGCGACCTGGTCGATCACGGCGAGCAGAGGCGCGAGGCCTGTGCCGCCGGCGACCAGCAGCAGGTTCGGCCACTCCTCATCGGGCGGCAGCGTGAGCGCGTCTCCGATCGGCGGCCCCAGGCGCACCCGGTCACCGGCCTGCACGTCGCGGAGCATCGCGCCCGAGACCTGGCCGCCCGCAACCAGCTGCACGTGGAAGGTCATCGTCCCGTCTTCACGCGGCGCGTGCGTCGGCGAGAGGTAGCGCCACTGCCGGGGACGCTGCGGGATCTCGACGGCGAAGGACTGACCCGGGCGGTACGCGTACTCGGTGTCGGGCCGGATCGTGATCGTTCCGACGTCCATCGTCCGCCGTTCGGTGGCGACGACCTCGCCCGACCAGTTGGCCGGTTCCGACTCGGCCTCTTCGGCGGCGGTCACCATCGTGGTCGCGATGAGGCCGTACGCCGCCGCCCAGTCGTCGGCGAGCTCGGGCGTCCACCGATCGCCGAGGAAGTGCTTCAGCGTCGCGAGCAGCGAGGCGCCGACGGCGGGGTAATGGTCGCCGAGGGTGCCGAACTTGCGGTGGTCGCGGCCGAGGTCCTGGATGTAGCCGACCACGCTGCCGACGTCGTCGACGTTGCTGACCATGCGGCCGAGGGCGCGCACGAGCCGGTCGCGCTGGGCCGCCATCGTGACGGGGAACATGTCGCGCACCTCGGGATGCGCGAGGAACAGATGCGCATAGAAGTAGCCCGGCACCGCGTCGCCATGGGCTGCGACTTGGGCCCAGCTTCGTTTGAGGGCGTCCGTATCCACCAGCGCTGCGTCCCGTCCGTCGTGGTTTCCGGCCTGGGCATGAAACTAACGGGAGTTGACTCCCGCCACAATGGTCAACATCGATCACGTGGCTTCACTCGTGCTCGGGCAGCACGGGTGTCGACCACCCCGGGTCGCGTCCGAGCTGCGTCGCCCGGCCCACGGATGCCGCGCCGAAACGGTCGCGCACGGCATCCAGCACCGTGTCGAGCCGCATCCCGTCGTCCCAGTCGATGGGCAGCTCGGGCGGGATGCTGTCGGCGCGGGCGAGCTGCGAGAACGAGACGCCGATGAGGGTGATGCCGCGCGCCTCGATGTCGGGCAGCGCCGCGGCGAGCAGGCCGCGCGCGATGCCGAGCAGCAGTGCCGTGCGGTCGGTGGCCGACCGCAGTGAGCGCGAGCGGGTCGCCTTCGTGAAGTCGCCGAACCGCAGACGCAGCACGACCGTGCGGCACACGCGGCCGCCGTCGCGCAGCCGGCGCCCCAGCCGGTCGACGATCTGCGTGAGAAAGAGGTCGAGTTCCTCGGGCGTGCGGGGCCGCGTGCCGAGCGCCCGCTGCGAACCGATCGATCCGCGCCGCTTGGTGGCATCCACCGGTCGCGGGTCGCGCAGCCGCGCCAGCGCGTGCAAGTGCGCGCCGGCAGCCCGGCCCAGCAGCCGCTCGGCGGTGGCCTCTTCGAGTTCGGCGAGCTGGCCGACCGTGCGGATGCCGAGTCCGTGCAGCTTCTCGGCGGTCGCCGCGCCCACGCCCCACAGGCGCTCGACGGGCAGGGGCAGCAGGAACGCCTGCTCGCCGTCGGGCTCGACCACGAGCAGCCCGTCGGGCTTGCTCACGGCGCTCGCGACCTTCGCGAGGAACTTGGTGCGGGCGACG
>JAUHVN010000501.1 GCA_030425055.1 Actinomycetes bacterium
GCTGCGTCCCGCGCGGGCGATCGGGCTCGTCGTCGGCTTCGCCGGCGTCGCCGTCATCGTCGCGGGTCCCGGACTCGCGGTGGGCGACGGGCTGTCGGGGCTGCTCGCCGCGGGCGAAGTGCTGCTGGTCGCCGTCCTCTACGCGATCTCCCCTTTCATCATCGCGACAAAGCTCAAGGACGTTCCGGCGCTCGGCACGATCACGCTGTCGCTCGGGTCTGTGGGCCTGTTCTACCTGCCGATCGCGCTGCTCACCCAGCACGAGGTGCCGACCGTGCGAAGCACGCTCTCGCTCGTGATGCTCGGCGTGCTGTGCACGGCCGTGGCGTTCATCGCCTTTTTCGCGCTCATCGCCGAGGTCGGACCGGCTCGCGCGCCGCTGTTCACCTACGTCAACCCGGTCGTGGCGATCCTCCTGGGCGTCGTTCTGCTGGGCGAGAAGCTCACCGTCGGCCTGCTGATCGGCTTCCCGCTCGTGATCGTCGGCTGCTGGCTCGCGGCGACCGGCGGTACCGTCCGCGTCAAGAAGCCGCCGGGTGATCTGCCGCCGGTCGCGACGGGCTGATCGCCGTCAGCGCAGCAACTCCACGAGCACGACCCACGAAACCGCGAGGGCGGCCATGATCGCGATGATCGATCCGGCTGCGAACCAGGTGGTGCCGCCGACGACCCCGGCGGTCAGCAGCATCCCGCCGACGAGGTAGGCGAGAGGGGCGATGAAGCCCGTGGCCGCCTTGAGGACGCGCAGCCGGTTCGCGGGATCCCTGTTCTCGAAGATCCGTCGCGCGGCCTGCACCGCGAAGAGGCCGACGGCGACCGCCGCAGCGATCATCACGCCGCCGTAGGCGGCATCCGGCAGTGCGGGCATGAGGCCGGTGGCCGACCCCACGAGTGCGAGGACCAGGCCCGCGATCGCCGCGGCGAGCCGTGCGACCAGCGCCGGCGCCTTGACGATGTCGGCGATGTTGACGCTCGCCGCGACGATGACCAACCCGGCGAGCGCCGCGGTCGCGCCGACCATCGCCACGTTGAAGTCGGTCCACGACTGCGCTGCATCCATGGCCGCACACTATCGCCCGCCGAGAGCCCGGAACGGCGACATCTCGGCGACGTCGCGCCGTCAGCGGCGAAGGCGCGCGCGAGACCGTGCGACGCTGCCGAGCGACGCGCGCACGGGCTGGCCCAGGTAGATGCCGAGCGAAGCGCCGACGGCCAGGCTCACGCCGATGATCGCCGCGCCGACCAGCGTGCCGAACCCGAGCAGCAGCTGGGTCGCGCTGTCGCCCGCCTCGACGACCGACAGGAGTCCGCGGAACACCGCCGCGCCGGGCACCATCGGCAGGATCGCCGCCGTGGTGATCGCCACCGACGGCACGTGCAGCCGATACGCAAGCAGCACGCCGACGAAGCTGCCGAGGAACGCGCCGAGCCCGCTCGCGGCGGCGGGGACGAAGCCGACCGACGTGGCGACGAAGTATCCCAGCCAGGCCACGAGGCTCAGCACGGCGCTGACGACGATGATCCGGAGCCCTGCGCCGTTGTAGACGGCGACCGCGACGGCGATGAGTGCGGCGCCGATGAACTGCAGAGCCACGGGGCCGAGGGGCACGGCGTCGTCGGGCGGCTCCATCCCGAGCCCGATGACCCGGGCCACTTCGAGCCCGATGAGGATGCCGAGCACGACGCCGAGAGTCTGCGTCATGAGCTCGAGGATGCGCCCGCTGGCGGTGAGCGCGAACCCGTCGATGGCGTCCTGGGCTGGCGCCTGCAGCTTCTGCAGCTTCTCGTGGTCGGGCGCCGCACCGGACACGACCCGCAGGAGCGTGATCGGGCG
>JAUHVN010000502.1 GCA_030425055.1 Actinomycetes bacterium
GTGCAGCGACCAGCCGAACGAGTACGTGCCAGTCCCCGGCGCGGTGTACGCAAGCCCCGAGGTCACGGGGGCATCGTGCCAGCCGCTGCCGTAGATCGACGACGCGGTGAGAAGTATCTTCTGTCCGTCGACAGCGGGCGACACCCGCACCGTGATGGTCTCGCCCGCCTGCATCGACACCGGAGAGTAGCTGACGGATGCCTGCGTGAGCGTGAGACCCGAGAAGGTAGCGCACGTGTACGATGCGGCCGGCGTAGTTTCCCCGCCGCCGCGGGGCGGCTTGGCCGCGGACGCCGGTGAGACCGCGAGTGTCAGGGCGAGCGCGGCTCCGAGGATCGCGCCGAGGGCTGCTTTCGTGGGGCTGTTCACGTCTTCGTCTCCACAAGGTCGTGTCGGGGGCCAGGACCTCCGCCATCCCCACGAGGCGAAGCAATGCGTACATTTTTATCAGAAGCAACATGCGTAACGCCAGGTAACCGCTCTCACGGGGCATCCAGGGAACGTGGAGGAACCGTCCAGACCACATCGAGAGACTCGGGGCTTCGTGTGTCTGCGTCCGGCAGACCATGACATCGCCGAGTCGACCGAGACTCCAGACGGAACCCACTCACTTCATGCGCAACCTCTCCACGTCGAACCCTGCCCGCCGTACCCGCCGCCGCGAGGCCGCCCGCCGCTCCCGCCGCCGCGTCGTGGCCGCCACGACCGCAGCCGCCGCCGCACTGCTCGTCGTGACCGGTGTCACGGCGACCACGCCGACATCGCAGGCTCAGGCATCCGGCACGCTCGCCGACTTCGCTCTCGTGTCCTACTCGATGCCGGCGCAGCCGGCCGACCACGCCGACGACACGACGATGATCTACGTCGAGCTCGAGTCGGCACTGAGCGATGCGGCCGACGCGATCGCCGCGGCGGAGAAGATCGCCGACGAGATCGACGAGTCCGGCCTCGACGTCCGCACCTCCGAGACCACGGTCGACACCGCCGAGCTCGAGTCTGCGGCCGCGCGCCTCGCGGAGGCGGGCACGGTGCCTGCGACCCTCGCCCCCACGCTGACCGACGATCTCGAGACCCTCACCGCGTCGGTGACCGGCGAGGTCGACGCGCTCGTCGAAGCGCTCGACGCTGCCGAGAAGCGCAAGGCCGAGGCCGAGCGCAAGGCCGCCGAGGAAGCACGCAAGGCTGCGGAAGCCGCCGCAGCCGAGGCCGCGGCCGCCGCGCAGTCGTCGTCGAGCACCCCGCAGCCCGCTCCCGCCGGCGGTGGCGGCGGCGCGAGCCCGGCCGAGGCGCAGGCCATCGCGAGCGGAATGCTCGGCGGCTACGGATGGGGCCAGGACCAGTTCGGATGCCTCGTGTCGCTGTGGAACAAGGAGTCGGGCTGGAACTACCAGGCCTACAACCCGTCCAGCGGTGCCTTCGGGATCCCGCAGGCGCTGCCCGGCAGCAAGATGGCCTCGGCCGGCGCCGACTGGCAGACGAGCGCGCGCACGCAGATCGCGTGGGGCCTCGGCTACATCTCGGCCCGCTACGGCTCGCCGTGCGGCGCGTGGTCGCACTCGCAGTCGTACGGCTGGTACTGACGCTCGCTGACCGGTTCCCTTCGGGACGCCCACACGAAGACCGCGCCTGTTCGGTGCGACTGCGCTACACATAGCAGGAGCGCTCGCACCGAACAGGCGCGGTCGCGTGCACGATGACCCGACCCGAAAGGCGGACGATGACACGGCCCTGGACTCCCCTGGCGATCACGTACCTGATCCTGTCGCTCGTCGGCCTCGTCGTCACTGCGGCGCTCAACGTCTGGTCGGTCGTGCTCATGCGCGACTG
>JAUHVN010000067.1 GCA_030425055.1 Actinomycetes bacterium
GCTCGACGATTTCCGCGAGGCCGCACCGGGCGACGGGGAGCGCTGGTTCGATCCGTGGACGCGTGTGCTCGCGCGGTCTGCGCAGCTGCCGCCGACCGACGACCGCGCGATCGTGCGCGACAACCGTCCCTACGGCTACCCGACGCTGTCGCTGCTCGCGTGCGTCGCCTCGGTGTCGTCGGACGCGGTCGACGTGCGCTACGGCGAACTCGCGAGCCCGGGCGAGTGGGGGCCGGGGATCGCGCTCGAGTAGCCCTGCGTCACACCATCGACTTCGGATGCCACACGGTCTTGGTCTCGGTGAAGGCCGAGATGCGCCGCAGGCTCGGGGCCGCGGCATCCGGACCGCTCTCGGGCGGGAGCACCCGCGTGAGCGTCTCGGCCGCCGAGATCTGCAGGTCCACCCACTCCAGGTCGCCCGCGCCGACGAGGTCGAGCGCGTGCACGTCCGGGTGCGACGCGAGCCACGGCGCGAGTTCGGCCGGGGACCCGGTGAGCACGTTGACCACTCCCCCGGGCACGTCGCTCGTCGCGAGCACCTCGGCGAGGCTGATCGCCGACAGCGGGTACCGCTCGGATGCCACGACGACCACGGTGTTGCCGGTGACCAGCGCCGGGGCGATCGCCGAGACGAGACCGACGAGCGCCGAGTCCTGCGGCGCGATGACGCCGACCACACCGGTCGGCTCGGGCACCGTGATGTTGAAGAACGGGCCGGCGACCGGGTTGCCGTTGCCGGCGACCTGGCCGAACTTGTCGCACCATCCCGCGTACCAGACCCAGCGGTCGATGGCTTCGTCGACCTCGGCACCGGCGGCGCCCGAGCTCGCGCCGGTCATCGCCTGGATCTCGGCGACGAACTGCGCACGGCGGCCCTCGAGCACCTCGGCGACGCGGTACAGCACCTGGCCGCGGTTGTACGCGGTCGCACCCGACCACGGCTTGACCGCCCCGTGCGCCGCGCCGACCGCGTCGCGCAGATCCTTGCGCGACGCGAGGGAGGCGTTCGCGAGGAACCCGCCGTCCGCCCCGACGACCTCGTACGAGCGGCCCGACTCGCTGCGCGGGAACGCACCCTTGATGTAGAGCTTGTAGGTCTTGGGCACCGAGAGTCGCTTGCTCATGCGGCATCCCCCTTCAGGTAGGCGGCGAGCCCGTGACGGCCGCCCTCGCGGCCGTAGCCGGACTCCTTGTAGCCGCCGAACGGACTCGACGGGTCGAACTTGTTGAACGTGTTTGCCCACACCACACCGGCGCGCAGCCGATCGGCGACGGCGAGGATGCGCGACCCCTTCTCGGTCCAGATGCCCGCCGACAGTCCGTAGGGCGTGTTGTTGGCCTTCGCGATCGCCTCGTCGGGCGTCCGGAACGTCAGCACCGACAGCACCGGCCCGAAGATCTCGTCTCGCGCGATGCGGTGGCTGGCCTGCACGTTCGTGAACACCGTCGGCGCGAACCAGAAGCCCTTGTCGGGGATGGCGCAGTCCGACGTCCAGCGCTCGGCGCCTTCTTCCTCGCCGATGTCGCTGAGGGCGCGCACACGGTCGAGCTGCTCACGGGAGTTGATCGCGCCGATGTCGGTGTTCTTGTCGAGAGGGTCGCCCAGGCGCAGGGTCGACAGGCGATCCTTGAGCCGCTCGACGACCTCGTCGTGGATCGACTCCTGCACGAGCAGCCGGCTGCCTGCGCAGCACACCTGGCCCTGGTTGAAGAAGATGCCGTTGACGATGCCGTTGACGGCCTGCTCGATCGGCGCGTCCTCGAAGACGATGTTCGCGGCCTTGCCGCCGAGCTCCAGCGTGACCCGCTTCTCGGTGCCGGCGATCGACTTCGCGATCTGGCGGCCCACGGCGGTCGACCCGGTGAACGCGACCTTGTCGACTTCGGGATGCGCCACGACGGCCGCGCCGGTCGCGCCGGCGCCCGTCACGATGTTCACGACGCCGGGCGGCAGGTCGGCCTGCTGCAGGATCTCGGCGAACAGCAGCGCCGACAGCGGCGTCGTCTCGGCCGGCTTGAGCACGACCGTGTTGCCCGCCGCGAGCGCGGGGGCGACCTTCCACGCGAGCATCAGCAGCGGGAAGTTCCACGGGATCACCTGTCCGGCGACACCGAGGGGCTTCGGGTCGGCGCCCAGCCCCGCGTACTCGAGCTTGTCGGCCCATCCGGCGTGGTAGAAGAACCATGCGGCGACCAGCGGGATGTCGACGTCGCGGCTCTCCTTGATCGGCTTGCCGTTGTCGAGGCTCTCGGCGACCGCGAGTTCGCGGGCGCGCTCCTGGATGAGACGGGCGATGCGGAAGAGGTACTTGCCGCGGTCGCGGCCGCTCATCTTCGACCACACCTTGGTGTAGGCGCGGCGCGCCGCGGTCACGGCGGCGTCGACGTCGTCTTCGCTCGCGGCGACCACGGTCGCGATGTGCGATTCGTCGGCGGGCGAGATCGTCGCGAACGTGTCGCCGGTGCCCCGACGGAACTCGCCGTCGATGAAGAGGCCGTACTCATCGCGCAGATCAAGGACCGCCCGCGACTCGGGGGCGGGTGCGTACTCGAGGAAGCTCATGCGTTTCTCCGGTCAGTGATCAGCCGGCGCAGCCGGCTGGGCGGAAGTCAGTCGATCGTGAGGTAGTCGGCGCCGGTGTAGTGGCCGGTGCTCAGCTTCTGCCGCTGACGCAGCACGTCGTTGAGCAGGCTCGAGGCCCCGTAGCGGAACAGATGCGGCTGCAGCCACTCCTCGCCGACGGTCTCCGCGACCGTCACCAGGTACTTGATCGCATCCTTCGAGGTGCGGATGCCGCCGGCGGGCTTGACGCCGATCTTCTCGCCCGTCGCGCGGTACCAGTCGCGCACGACCTCGAGCATCAGCAGCGTCACCGGCAGCGTCGCGGCCGGCTGCACCTTGCCCGTCGAGGTCTTGATGAAGTCGCCGCCGGCCAGGATCGCCAGCCACGACGCACGCTTGACGTTGTCGTACGTCGTGAGCTCGCCGGTCTCGAGGATGACCTTCAGCGAGGCGTACGAACCGTCCTCACGGCGGCATGCCTCCTTCACCCGGGCGATCTGATCGAAGACGAGCCCGTACCGTCCGGCCAGGAACGCGCCCCGGTCGATGACCATGTCGATCTCGTCCGCGCCGTTCGCGACGGCCTCGGCGGTGTCGGCGAGCTTGATCTCGAGCGACGCGCGTCCGCTCGGGAACGCCGTCGCGACGGCGGCGACGCTCACACCCCCCTCGTCGGGGTCGCCGTGAGCGGCGCCGAGCGCCTCGACCGCGTGCGGCACCATGTCGCCGTAGACGCACACCGCCGCGACACGCGGGCACGTCGGGTCGGAGGCATCCGGGTTCAGGGCCTTGGCGACGAGCGACCGCACGCGTCCGGGGGTGTCGGCCCCCTCGAGCGTGGTCAGGTCGATCAGCTCGATGATCTTGTCGAGCGCCCAGGCCTTCGACGTCGTCTTGATCGACCGTGTGCCGAGGTCGGCGGCGCGGGCCTCGAGGCCGACCGCGTCGACGCCGGGCAGACCGTGGAGATACCTCCGCAGCGTGGTGTCGTCGGGCTCGCCGCCCAGCAGCTCGATCGCCCGTTCGGGCAACGTCTGGATGTCGGTTCGGCTCATCTCGCCTTCCTCACTGACGCCGCGCTCGCGGTGCGGCGTCCTCGCTCGATCGTAGATCCGTGACATGGCACGGTCTACGGCTCGGGGTTCCCACCGGTCGCGGGGGCGGCATCGATCATGTGAGCGCCTTCCGCACGCGGACGACGTCGTCACCCATCTGCGCGATGAGCGCGTCGATGCCCTCGAAGGCGGCCATGCCGCGGATCCGCTCGACGAACCGGACCTCGACGTGGTGACCGTAGAGGTCGAGATCGGTCTCGTCGAGCACGTACGCCTCCACCTGACGCTGCAGCACATCGTCGAACGTCGGATTCGTCCCGACGCTGATCGCCGCGGGGAAGCGGACCCCCGGCCGCAGGCCGTCGCGCGACCCCTCGTCGACGAGCCACCCGGCGTAGACGCCGTCGGCGGGGATCAGGCCCTCGAGGTCGGTCGACAGGTTGGCCGTCGGGTAGCCGAGAGCGCGACCGCGCTGCGCACCGCGCACGACCTCGCCCCACACCGCCGGCGGGCGGCCGAGCAGCCGGGCGGCGCCGGCGACATCACCCTCGGCGAGCAGTTCGCGGATCCACGTCGACGACACCCGGCGCCCGGCATCCCGCGCACGCACGTCTTCGACGATGTCGACGTCGAAGCCCAGCTCGGCGCCGAGCTCGCGCAGCAGCGCCGGGTCGCCGGCGCCGCCCTTGCCGAAGCGGAAGTCGGCGCCGACCATCACGATGCGCGCACCGAGCGCGTCGACCAGGATGCCGCGCACGAAGTCCTCGGCGGGCAGGTCGGCCAGCGAACGGTCGAACGTGAGCATCAGGGTCGCGTCGACGCCGGTGTCGGCAAGCAGCCGCACCTTCTGCGTGGGTCCGACGAGGCTCTCGGGGCAGATCTCGGGTCGCAGCAGAGACAGCGGATGCCGGTCGAAGGTGACCGCGACGACACGGGCGCCGATCGCCTCGGCGTCGACGCGCGCCCGGTCGATCACGGCGCGGTGGCCGGAATGCACGCCGTCGAACTTGCCGATCGCGATCACCGACGGACCGAAGCCGGCCGGCACCTCGTCGGGAGAGCGGAACAGGATCACGAGCGCACCGCGGCCGCGGGTCGCTGCGACGCCCCCGCGCGGGGGCGGTGCGCGATGAGCCACCATAGGCCGAAGAACGGAAGCACGAGGGGCACGAAGAGGTACCCGATGCCGTACCCCGACCACACCGTCGGGTGGGCGAAGAGGTCGGGCAGCGCGAGGCTGAGCGTGCCGACGACGAGCACACCGGCGAGCTCGAAGCAGATCGCCACCCATGCGACGACGTACCACGCCGGCCGATCGGCGAAGATGAGCGCGAGGGTCGCCAGCACATAGACGAGGGCGGCGACCGCCGACAGCGTGTAGGCGAGCGGGGCCTCGTCGAATCGCTGGACGATCTGGACGAAGGAGCGACCGGTGGCGGCGAGCGCCATGATCCCGTAGACGATCACGAGCACGCGGCCGATGCCGGTCATGCGGGGGCGAGCAGGCGACGACATGACCCGTCAAGCTTAGACGCGGTCGCGGGGCCTCACGCGATCTGCACGGTCCAGATCGCCTGCATCCGCCACACCATCACGGCGACGGCCAGTGCGGCGACGCCCATGATCACCGTGCTCCAGCGACTGCGCTCGAGCAGGGCCCACAGCACCGCCGCCGGGGGCAGCAGCGCCGCCGACACGAGATACACCCAGAACTCGAGAACGCTGCCGGTAGGCGTGTTCCCCATGAGGGGTGCGGCGATCGCGACGACGACCTGGGCGAGCAGCAGCAGTTCGACCAGCGCGAGCCCGCCGACCGTGAGGTCGGATGGGCGACGCCCGGCCAGTCCGGCGACGATCGCGACGAGGCCGGCGACGACGGCGACGACCACCTGCGCGATCGAGAACCACAGGATCATGAGGATGCCTCCTCGGGCATGTTCATGGCGCTCTTGACGTCGGAACCGCGGCGCTCCACGATGCCCACGAGTTCGCGGTCGGGGTCGACCGCTGCGGCGGGCGCGCCGTCGAGTCGGGATGCCGCGCCGGCCAGGCGCTTGCCGTGGCGCAGGTCGCGGGCTTCGTCGGCGGTGACATCGAGCCGGGGCAGCACGGCGGTCGCAGCCTGTGCCGGGGTCAGCGATCGGGCCGACGCGAGGTCGTCCAGCGTCGCGGCATCCGTCACCGGGAAGGGACCGATGCGGGTGCGCCGCAGCGCGGTGAGGTGACCGCCGACACCGAGCGCCGCCCCGAGGTCGCGCGCGAGCGAGCGGATGTACGTGCCGCTCGAGCAGTCGATCACGACGTCGAGGTCGACCGTGCCGCCCTCGCGTCGTTCGGCGACGACGTCGAAGCGCGACACCGTGACCTCTCGCGCGGCGAGCTCGACCTGCTCCCCCGCGCGGGCGCGGTCATACGCACGGCGTCCGTCGACCTTGATCGCCGAGTAGGTGCTCGGCACCTGCACGATCGCACCGGTGAGCGGAACGATCGCGGCGTCGATCGCGGCGCGCGCGAGAGCGGAGGCATCCGTCGCCGCGGTGACCTCGCCCTCGGCGTCGTCGGTGTCGGTGGCGACGCCGAGCCGGATCCTCGCCTCGTAGGTCTTGTCGAGACCCACGATGTAGGTCAGCAGGCGCGTCGCGCCCTCGACGCCGAGCACGAGCAGTCCGGTGGCCATCGGGTCGAGGGTGCCGGCGTGGCCGATCTTGCGCGTGCCGAGAGCACGGCGAGCGCGCGCCACGACGTCGTGCGACGTGATCCCGCCCGGCTTGTCGACGAGCAGGATGCGGGGTGCCGGGCGCGCACCGGTCATGCGCGGCTTTCCACGATGACGGGGTGCGCAGCGTCGGCGTTGTCGACGACGAGGGTCGCCCGCGCGCGCGGCGCGGCCTCGCTCAGGTACAGCTCCTGCCCGAGGCGGTAGCGCGCGTTGGATGCGGCATCCGGGTCGGGGTCGCTGCCGTCGCGCTCGGCCATGCGCGCGTACGCGGTCTCGACGGGCACGTCGAGCCACAGCGACCAGTCCCATAGGTCGCGCAGTTCGGGACGGTGGAGGAAGATGCCGTCGACGATCAGCACGGCGTCGATCGGCGCCGACACCCACTCCGACTCGACCGGTGCATCGCGGACGACGTCGAACGCGGCCAGCTGGAACCCCGTCGTGCCGGCAGTCTGCGCTCCGTCGCGGAACGGGTCGATGAGCACGCGGCGGAAGGTCGCGTAGTCGTACGAGTCGCGGTAGAAGCCCTCGGGGTCGCGTCGGCCCCGCGCATACCGCTCGGTGCGCGGGCGGTGGAACCCGTCGATGGATGCCTGGAACGCGGCGACGCCGTCCTCGGCGAAGACCTGCACGAGGCCGCGCGCGAAGGTGGTCTTACCGGCCCCGTCGAGGCCGTCGACCGCGACGATGGTGCGTCCGCGCGGGTAGCGGCGCTGCACGGCGTCGCGGATCCGCCGCCACACCACGGTGACGGGGGTGACGGGCAGGCGCATGCCTCCAGCGTACGGTGCGCGGCCTAGGCTGAACCGCATGCCCGACCTCGCGACACCGCTCGTCGCGTGGTACCGCGACAACGCGCGCGACCTGCCGTGGCGGCGGCCCGGGTTCAGCGCATGGGGCACGCTCGTCAGCGAGTTCATGCTGCAGCAGACGCCGGTGAGCCGGGTGATCCCCCACCTCGAGGCGTGGCTGGAGCGCTGGCCCACCCCGACGGCGCTCGCGGCTGCGCCTGCGGCGGAGGCGGTGCGCCAATGGGCGAATCTGGGATATCCGCGGCGGGCGCTGTGGCTGCATCGAGCCGCGGTCGAGATCCGCGACCGGCACGACGGCGTGGTGCCCCGCGACGTGGACGACCTGCTGGCTCTCACGGGCATCGGGGACTACACGGCGCGGGCCGTCGCAGTGTTCGCATACGGCGAGCGGCATCCCGTCGTCGACACCAACACTCGGCGCGTGATCGCGCGCGCGGTCGCGGGTCGATCGCAGCCGGCCGCGGCGGCCAGGCGCGACCTCGCCGACATGGCGGCGCTGCTGCCCGACGACACCGCCGAGGCGGTCGTGTTCGACGCCGCCGCGATGGAGCTCGGCGCGACCGTGTGCACGGCACGCGCTCCGCGCTGCGACGCCTGCCCGATCGCGCACCGGTGCGCATGGCGCGCGGCCGGCTACCCCGACACCGGCGACACCCGCCGTCGGCAGGCGCGCTACGAGGGCAGCGACCGGCAGGCGCGCGGTGCGGTGCTCAGGCAGCTGCGGGATGCCGCCGAGCACGCCATCCCGGCCGAAACCGTCGTCGCCGACTGGCCCGATCCGCTGCAGCGCGACCGCGCGATCGACTCGCTGGTCGCGGACGGCCTCATCGAGGCATCCGACGGGATGCTCCGCCTGCCGGTGTAGACCGGACGGACGCCGCAATGCAGGAGATCACCACAACGCCGGATCGATCGTCGCCGAACCGTCCGACGGCGTTGCGATCTCCGTCGGCGTGGTGGACGCGCCGACGCCGGACCGTCAGTCCTGGTCGGCCTCGCGGGGCTTGACGTACGGGTCGGCGTCGCCGGCGAACGCGGCCGACGAGGCGATGCCCGCGACCTGCTCGTCGCGCTCGCGCGCCTCGCGCAGGAGGTCCTCGATGTGGCCGGCGTTGTCGGGCAGCGCGTCGGGGATGAACTCGAGCGTCGGCGTGAGGCGCACGCCGAGCTGGCGCCCGACCTCGCTGCGCAGCATCCCGGTCGCCGACTTCAGCGCCTCGCCCGAGGCGACGCGCTCCTCCTC
The DNA here is from genome assembly GCA_030425055.1 of Actinomycetes bacterium. Taxonomy (GTDB): domain Bacteria; phylum Actinomycetota; class Actinomycetes; order Actinomycetales; family Microbacteriaceae; genus Microbacterium. The sequence continues at coordinate 8,393 of JAUHVN010000067.1, forward strand.
GCTGCCGAGCACCGTGTAGAACACGGATGCGTGCTGCAGGTCGCCGGTCACGCGCACATCGGTGATCGTGACGAAGCCGAGGCGCGGGTCGCGCAGCCCCTTCTCGAGCCGCTCCGCGATGAGCACGCGGATGCGGTCGGCCAGACGTGCCTGACGTTCTGAGGACATGATGACTCCCTAGGGCTCGTGAGGGGCGCCCGCAGGCGCCCCTCACGTGGTTGGATCAGCCGCGCGGCTTCTCGACCAGCTCGGTGGTCTCGATCTCGTCGCCGATCTGGATGTCGTTGAACTTGCCCAGGCCGATACCGCACTCGAAGTCGGTCTTGACCTCGGTGACGTCGTCCTTGAACCGGCGCAGCGACTCGATCGCGAGGCCGTCCGCGAGCACGACGCCGTCGCGGATGATGCGCGCCTTCGCGTTGCGCGTGATCGTGCCGGAGCGCACGATGCAACCCGCGATGTTGCCGAACTTCGAGGAGCGGAACACCTCGCGGATCTCGGCGACACCCGACTGGACCTCTTCGAACTCCGGCTTGAGCAGGCCCTTCAGCGACTGCTCGACGTCGTCGATCGCGTTGTAGATCACCGAGTAGAACCGGACGTCCACGCCCTCGCGGCCGGCGCGCTCGCGCGCCTTCGTGTCGGGGCGGACGTTGAAGCCGATCACGATCGCGTTGTCGATCGTGGCCAGGTTGATGTCGGACTCGGTGATCGCACCCACACCGCGGTGGATGATGCGCAGCTGCACCGAGTCGTCGACCTCGATCTTGAGCAGCGACTCCTCCAGCGCCTCGACGGCACCGGACACGTCGCCCTTGATGATGAGGTTGAGCGACTCGACCTTGCCCTCCTCGAGAGCGCGCGTGAAGTCCTCGAGCGAGATGCGCTTGCGGGCCTTGGCCAGCTGGGCGTTGCGCTCGGCCGCTTCGCGCTTCTCGGCGATCTGGCGGGCCAGGCGGTCCTCTTCGGTGACGATGAACACGTCGCCGGCTCGCGGCACCGAGTTGAGACCCTGTACCTGCACCGGACGCGACGGCGCCGCCTCTTCGACCGGCTCGCCGTTCTCGTCGATCATCGCGCGCACGCGGCCGTAGGCCGTGCCTGCGACGATCGCGTCACCGACGCGCAGCGTGCCGGACTGGATGAGCACCGTGGCCACCGAACCGCGGCCCTTGTCGAGCTTGGCCTCGATGGCGACACCGCGAGCGGCCTTGTTCGGGTTGGCCGTGAGGTCCAGCCCCGCGTCGGCGGTGAGCAGCACCGCGTCCAGCAGATCCTGGATGCCGATCCCGTCGCGCGCCGAGACGTCGACGAACATGACCTCGCCGCCGTACTCCTCGGCGACCAGGCCGTACTCGGTCAGCTGCTGACGCACGCGCGCGGGGTTGGCCTCGGGCTTGTCGACCTTGTTGACCGCGACCACGATCGGCACGTTCGCCGCCTGGGCGTGGTTGAGCGCCTCGACCGTCTGCGGCATGATGCCGTCGTCGGCGGCGACCACGAGGATCGCGATGTCGGTCACCTGCGCACCGCGGGCACGCATGGCGGTGAACGCCTCGTGACCAGGGGTGTCGATGAAGGTGATCGCGCGCTCGATCTCTTCGTGCTCGGTCCACACCTGGTAGGCACCGATGTGCTGCGTGATGCCGCCGGCCTCGCCCGCGACCACGTTGGTCTGACGGATGGCGTCGAGCAGTCGCGTCTTACCGTGGTCGACGTGACCCATGACGGTGACGACCGGGGGACGGATCTCGAGGTCTTCCTCGTTCTCCTCCTCGGCCTCCTTCTCGAGGTCGACGCCGAAGCCCTCGAGGAGCTCTTTGTCCTCGTCCTCGGGCGAGACCATCTGGATCTTGTAGCCGAGCTCCTCGCCGAGCACCTCGAAGGTGGCCTCGTCGAGCGACTCGGTCGCGGTGGCCATCTCACCCAGGTTGAACAGGATGGTCACCAGGGTGCCGGGCTGCACGGTGTACCCGCGCATCGCCTCGAGCTTGTCGGCGAAGTCGGCGATGGATGCACCGCGACGCAGCCGGATGATCTCGCCATTGCCCTTCTGGACGTTGACGCCGCCGACCTGCGGGGCATCCCGCATCTCGAATTCCTGGCGCTTGGCCCGACGCGACTTGCGCTGCTTCGACTTGCCGCCGCCCTTGCCGAACGCACCCGCGGTACCACCGCCGGGTCCGCGGCCACGGCCGCCACCGCCGGGGCGCCCGGCGAAGCCGCCGCCGCCACCGGGACGACCGGCGAAACCGCCGCCGCCACCGGGACGACCCGCACCGCCGCCGCCACCGGGACGCTGCTGGAACGGAGCGCCGGGACGACCGCCACCGGGACGGCCGGCGCCACCCTGACGCGGAGCGCCGGGACGCGGCGCACCGGGCCGAGGAGCCTGCGGACGGGGGATGTTGCCGGGGGTCGGACGCTGACCCATGCCCTGCTGGGTCGCGAATGGGTTGTTGCCCGGACGCGGACCGGCCGGGCGCTTGCCCATGCCCTGCTGCGTCGCGAACGGGTTGTTGCCCGGACGCGGACCGGGGGCGGGGGCCGACGGCGTGGCCGGGCCGGGCGTGGCGCCGGGCTTCGCGGGGGCCGCCGGGGCCGCCGCGGGGGTCTCGGGCTTCGCTGCGGGCGCCTCGGCGGGCGTCGCGGGCTCGGCCGGCGCGGCGGGGG
>JAUHVN010000503.1 GCA_030425055.1 Actinomycetes bacterium
GACGATGCGCTGTTCGTGTCGTCCGACGGGTTCGTGCTCGAGGCCCCGACGGCCTCCCTGGTGCTGCGGGTCGACGGGCGCTTCCTCACTCCCGCGCCGACCGGCGGCATCCTGCACGGCACGACGCAGCTGAGTCTCTTCGAGCATCTCGAGGCGCTCGGCCACGAGACCGGCTACGAGACGATGCCCGTGTCGCGATTCGCCGACGCGGATGCCGGATGGCTGCTGTCGAGCGTACGTCTGGCTGCCCCGATCCGGGCGATCGACGACGTCGCGTACGACGTCGACGCGCAGCTGACGGCCTCGATCAACGAGTACCTGCTCAGCCCGCGCGACTGACGGGATCGACGCGGCCTACCCGAATCGACCCGAGACGTAGTCCTCGGTCGCCTGCACCGACGGCGTCGTGAAGATCGCCGTCGTGTCGTCGTACTCGATGAGCTTGCCGGGCTTGCCGGTGCCTGCGATGTTGAAGAACGCCGTCTTGTCGCTCACGCGCGACGCCTGCTGCATGTTGTGCGTGACGATGACGACGGTGTAGTCGGTCTTCAGCTCGCCGATCAGCTCTTCGATCGCGTAGGTCGAGATCGGGTCGAGCGCCGAGCACGGCTCGTCCATGAGGATCACGTCGGGCGAGACGGCGATCGCCCGTGCGATGCACAGACGCTGCTGCTGGCCGCCCGACAGGCCCGAGCCGGGCTTCTCCAGGCGGTCCTTGACCTCGTTCCAGAGGTTGGCGCCCTTGAGCGAGTTCTCGACGAGGTCGTCGGCGTCCGACTTCGAGATGCGCTTGTTGTTGAGCTTGACGCCCGCCAGTACGTTGTCGCGGATCGACATCGTCGGGAAGGGGTTGGGGCGCTGGAACACCATGCCGACCTGACGGCGCACGAGCACCGGGTCGACGCCGGCGCCGTAGAGGTCGTCGCCGTCGAGCAGCACCTCGCCCTCGACGCGGGCGCCGGGGATGACCTCGTGCATGCGGTTCAGCGTGCGCAGGAAGGTCGACTTGCCGCAGCCCGACGGGCCGATGAAGGCCGTCACCGACCGCGGTGCGATGTCGAGCGAGACACCCTCGACCGCGAGGAAGTCCCCGTAGTAGACGTTGAGGTTGTTGACTTCGATGCTCTTGGACACGTTGTTCTTTCTTCTGGCTGTCGGGTCAGCGACCGGTCTTGGGGGCGAAGTAGCGCGCGACGGCTCGGGCGCCGAGGTTCAGCACCATGACGATGAGGATCAGCACCAGCGCGCCTGCCCACGCGCGTGCGAGGGCGGCGTCGGGGTTGGTGCCCTGGCTGGCGTACTGGTTGTAGACGAACACCGGCAGCGTCATCATGTTGCCGTTGAACAGGTTCCAGTTGAGGCTGGCGGTGAAGCCGGCCGTCAGCAGCAGCGGCGCCGTCTCGCCGATGACGCGCGCGACGGCCAGCATGACACCCGTCGTGATGCCGGCGATGGCGGTCGGCAGGACGACCTTGACGATCGTCAGCCACTTCGGCACGCCCAGCGCGTAGGACGCCTCGCGCAGCTCGTTCGGCACCAGGCGCAGCATCTCCTCGGAAGAACGCACGACGACCGGGATCATCAGCACGCTCAGTGCGACCGCGCCCATGATGCCCATCGAGATGCCCGGGCCGAAGAAGACGACGAAGAGCGCGTACGCGAAAAGGCCCGCGACGATCGACGGGATGCCGGTCATGACGTCGACGAAGAACGTGATCGACCGCGCGAGCGCCTTGCCGGCACCGTACTCGACGAGGTAGATCGAGGTCATCAGGCCGATCGGCACCGAGATGACCGTGGCAGCCAGCGTGATCATGATCGTG
>JAUHVN010000504.1 GCA_030425055.1 Actinomycetes bacterium
TTCGGGCATGGGGGAGCGGGGACTGCCGCGCGGACCCTTCCGGCGGGCGCTCGACGGCACCCTCGACCTCTGGCAGCGCCTCGACGACCTCGAACAGGATCACCGCCTGCCGGGATCCGAGGCGCCCTCGCCGCGGCTCGCGGCCGCGATGCACGCGTGGGCGCGCGGCGGCACGCTCGACCGCGTGCTGATCGAGGCCGACATGGCCGCGGGCGACTTCGTGCGGTGGGCGAAGCAGACGATCGATCTGCTCGATCAGCTGTCGCTCGTCGCCGAACCCGAGGTGGCCACGGTCGCACGCCGTGCGCTCGACGCCGTGCGCCGGGGGATCGTCGCGTACTCCGGCGTCTGACAGCGGCCCCTCAGCCGCGGCGATCTAGGGTTGATCCGTGCCCCTCGCCGACGCTCCGCGACCCCTGCTGCCGCTGTGGGCGGCCGCGCTCGCCTCGGCGGTCGGCGGAGCCGTGCTCGATCTCGCGTACCCCGACGTCGGCTGGTGGCCGCTCGCATTCGTCGGCGTCGGCTTCGCACTCGTGTCGCTCATCGGCCGCAGCATCGGCGGAGCGCTGCTGGTCGGGCTGATCTTCGGGGCCTCCTTCTACCTCATCCACATCGTGTGGATCACGCGGTATCTCGGCGTCATCCCCTGGTACGCGCTCGCCGGTCTCGAGACGGTCTTCATGGGGCTCGGGTCGATCCTGCTGATGCTCGCGTACCGCTGGCTGCCACGGGTGCTGCCCGGCCGGTGGGCGCATCTCATCCTGCTTCCGATGCTCGTCGCCGGCGTGTGGACGGCGCGCGAGCTCTTCATGGGCTCGTGGCCGTACACCGGCTTCCCGTGGGGACGCATCGGCATGAGCCAGTCCGAGAGTCCGCTGGCCCACATCGCCTCCTGGGTCGGAGTCGCCGGATTGACCTTCCTCATGGTCGCCTTCACCGCCGCGGTGATCGAGTGGCTCCGCCTCGCGGCGTGGCGCGACGTGCGCACTGCGATCCCCGCCGCCGCGCTCGGCGTGCTGCTCGTCGTCACGCCCGCGTTCCCGACGTCGCCGTCGGGCGAGCTGCGGGTCGCGGCGATCCAGGGCAACGGGCCGTCGGGCTACTTCGACGCCCGCGAGCCGAACGCGGTGCTCGCGGCCCAGCTGCAGGCGACCCTGCCGGTCGTCGGTGAGGACGTCGACCTCGTCGTGTGGCCCGAGGGCGGCATCGACTCCGACCCGCTGCGCAACGGCGGCACCGCGGCCATCCTCGACGACGTCGCCGACACGGTGGGTGCGCCGCTGCTGGTGAACGCGGCGACGACGCGCGGGGACGACACCTTCAACACCTCGATGCTGTGGGTGTCGGGCGAGGGCGCCGTGCAGCTGCACGACAAGACGCATCCCGTGCCGATGGGCGAGTACGTGCCCGACCGGTGGTTCTACGAGTCGATCGTGCCCGACCTCATCGGGCTCATCCAGCGCGAGTACACGCCCGGCACCAACCCCGCCTACATCGACCTGGACGGCACGGGCATCGGCCTCGCGATCTGCTTCGACGTCATCTACGACGACGTGATCTGGGACTCGGCCGCTCGCGGCGCGCAGCTGTACGTCTTCCAGACGAACAACGCCGACTTCCGCGACACCGACGAGAACCTCCAGCAGCTCGCGTTCGCACGGATGCGTGCGATCGAGACCGGCCGCTCGGTCGTGAACCTCTCGACGGTGGGCACGAGTCAGGTCATCGCGCCCGACGGCTCGACCGTCGACGGCCTTCCCGCCGACGAGCCCGGGGCTCTGCTCACGACCGTCGAACTGCGCACCGGCCTCACGCCCGCC
>JAUHVN010000505.1 GCA_030425055.1 Actinomycetes bacterium
GTGATCGACGCGATCGACTCCGACCTGCGCGAGCTGCGGATCCGCGGGCGGGTCATGGGCCGCCCCAAGCAGCTGTACTCCGTCTATCAGAAGATGGTCGTGCGCGGTCGCGAGTTCGATGACATCTACGACCTCATCGGCATCCGCATCCTCGTCGGCAGCGTCCGCGACTGCTACGCCGTCCTCGGTGCGATCCATGCGCGGTGGACCCCGCTGTCGGGACGCTTCAAGGACTACATCGCCACGCCGAAGTTCAACTTGTACCAGTCGCTGCACACCACTGTGATCGGTCCGGGCGGCCGCACCGTCGAGATCCAGATCCGCACCAATGAGATGCACCAGCAGGCCGAGTTCGGTGTCGCGGCGCACTGGAAGTACAAGGAGCAGATGGCGGGCGGCAAGCCCGACGCCAAGGCGATCGACGCCGACATGGCGTGGCTGGCGCACATCTCGGACTGGCAGGCCGAGACCGCCGACCCGGGGGAGTTCCTCGACTCGCTGCGCTTCGAGATCGGCGCCAAAGAGGTCTACGTCTTCACGCCGAAGGGCCGAGTGATCGGTCTTCCGTCGGGTGCCACGCCGGTCGACTTCGCCTACGCGGTGCACACCGAGGTGGGGCACCGCACGATGGGTGCGAAGGTCAACGGCAGGCTGGTGCCGCTCGAGACCGAGCTCAACAGCGGTGACGTCGTCGAGGTCTTCACGTCGAAGAACCCGGATGCCGGCCCCAGCCAGGACTGGCTGGCATTCGTCAAGAGCACGCGGGCGCGCAGCAAGATCCGCGGCTGGTTCACCAAGGAGCGCCGCGAAGAGGCGATCGAGCAGGGCAAGGACGCGATCGCTCGGGCGATGCGACGTCAGAACCTGCCGCTGCAGCGCCTCATGAGCCAGGACTCGTTCGAAGAGGTGGCGCAGCAGCTGCGCTACGAGGACGTCTCGGCCCTGTACGCGGCGGTCGGCGAGGGCCATGTGTCGACGCAGTCGGTGATCGAGAAGGTCACCGCCCTCGTCGCGGCCGAGGACACCACGACGGGGCCGATCGATCTTCCCCCCGTCGGCCGCAGCCGCGTCACGCGAGACGGCGACTCGGGCGTCCTGGTGCGCGGCGCGCCCGACATCCTCGTCAAGCTCGCGAAGTGCTGCACGCCGGTGCCGGGGGACCAGATCGTGGGCTTCGTCACGCGCGGCAGCGGTGTGTCGGTGCACCGCTCCGACTGCACGAACGTCAAGTCGTTGATGTCCGACCCCGAGAGGCTCATCGACGTCGAGTGGGCTCCCAATACGAAGAGCGTCTTTCTCGTGCAGATCCAGGTCGAAGCCCTCGACCGCTCCGGCCTGCTCAGCGATGTGACGCGCGTGCTCAGCGAGCATCACGTCAACATCCTGTCGGCGACGGTGACGACGTCGAACGATCGCCTCGCCATCAGCCGGTTCGTCTTCGAGATGGGCGACATCGTGCACCTCGACCGCGTGCTCAACGCCGTTCGTCGCATCGACGCCGTCTACGACGTCTACCGCGTCACGTCGTCCTGACCTCGTCCGCCGCGAGCTGCGACAGCACGGCCATCGCGGGCCGGCAGCGGGGGAGCGGTCGGTGCTCGTCCAACCACCGGGCCGCGTCGCGCGCGAGTCCCGGCCGCTCTGCGGCGAGCGAGAGCATCGCCTCCCGATGGGCGGTGTCGTCGACCCGCGCGAGATCGGCGAGCGTGCGCACGGCCGTCGTGACGAGCACGCCGCCGAGCAGCAGCAGGTCGTCATCGGCCACCGCGACGTCGCGGTAGACGAATCGCCGACCCATGACGTGGTGCAGTCGCCGC
>JAUHVN010000068.1 GCA_030425055.1 Actinomycetes bacterium
GCATGCTCTCTGCGGAGCCGACCGCGCGGGTCGCGCCGACCGACTACTTCGTCGCGATCTACGAGCCGGTCGACGGTTCGCTCATCGCGGTCGCCGGAGGACGCGGAGGCCCCGAGCCCGATTTCCCCGACTACCTCCCGCTCGACAAGGCGATGTCGATCGAACTGCAGCCTTTCGGCCTGTCATCCGTCGACGGCGAGACCGAGTATCGCGCCGCCGCCACGGTGCAGGAGCTGGCTCGCACGAGCAACCTCTACACGCAGGTCGTCGCCGTGCCGCTGGCATCCGTCAACCGCACGATCGCGACCTACCTCGGCATCTACAGCATCATCGCGGTCGTCACGATCGTGGCCGGCGCACTGCTCACGCGGTGGCTGGTGACGCTGGCGTTCCGCAGTCTCGGGCAGGTTGAGACCACGGCCATGGCGATCGCGGGCGGCGACTTCAGCCAGCGCATGACCGACATCGAGCCCACCACCGAGGTCGGCCGCCTGAAGACGGCGATCAACACGATGCTCGGGCGCGTGGACGCCGCGATCTCGCAGCGGGATGCCACCGTGCGGCAGATGCGCCGGTTCATCGGCGACGCCAGCCACGAGCTGCGCACGCCGCTGGTCACCGTACGCGGCTACGCCGAGCTGTATCGCATGGGCGCGATCTCGGGCGAGGACGACACCGCGCAGGCGATGGAGCGCATCGAGAAGGAGGCGATGCGCATGGGCGTGCTCGTCGAGGACCTGCTCGCGCTGGCACGCCTGGACGAGCGCCGCGACGTCGCCTTCGCACCGGTCGATCTGCGTCCGGTCGCGCGGGATGCCGCCCTCGACGTGCGCGCCGCGTCGCCGCAGCGCTCGGTGACCGTCATCGACACGACCGCGCGCGAGCCCGAGCCCGACGATGACGACGCGACGCACGACACCGAGCCCGTGCCGCGGCCGCCGTCCACGTCGGCGATCGCCCGAGCGGGCGCCACGCTGTCGCGCCTGCGACGTCGCCCGCGGCCGGCTCCGGTCGCCACCGATGTGACCCCGCCCGTCGCCGACGCCGACGAGGAGCACGACGACGACGCCCCGACCGACCCCATCGTCTTCGGCGACGAGAACCGCATCCGCCAGGTGGTCGCCAACCTGCTGGGCAACGCGCGCCGCTTCTCGCCCGACGACTCGCCGATCGAACTGCGCGTCGGCGTCGACCCCAAGCCGTCGATGGGATGGATCGAGGTCGTCGACCACGGCGAGGGCATTCCCGATCAGATCAAGGACAAGATCTTCCAGCGGTTCTGGCGCGCCGACACGTCGCGCACGCGCGAGACCGGCGGCACGGGCCTCGGACTGTCGATCGTCGCGTCGATCGTCGAAGCGCTGCACGGCACCGTCGCGGTGACCGACACCCCCGGGGGCGGCGCGACGTTCCGCATCGCGATCCCGCTCGCACAGGTGCGCTCGCGGCAGGAGCACCTGTCGATCCGCACGCAGCCGATCGACAAGATCGTCCTCGACGACGAGCACTGACTCCTCCCCAGCCGGGCATGAGCCGCGCGCCGTCCACAGGTGCGCGCATCGCCCTCCGTCGCGCGCGGCATCCGGCCTAGGTTCGGGATGCAGCCGCCCCGGCTGGATCGAAAGGAGCCCCCATGGCCGTCTTCTCCGTCGACAGCGATGCCGTCGCCGCGTCCACCGTCGCGATCCGCGGCACCATCGACCGCGTGCAGGCCGAGACGAACGCGATGCTCGTGCAGCTGACGAACCTGCAGGGCACGTGGACGGGCTCGGCGTCTGTCGCCTTCCAGTCGGTCGTCGATCAGTGGCGCGCGACGCAGCGGCAGGTCGAGGACTCGCTCGCCGGCATCAACACAGCGCTGTCGGCCGCCGCCCGCCAGTACGCCGACGCCGAGACGGCGACCACCAGCCTGTTCCGGTGACACGCGCAAGGGGCGCCTCACGAAGGAGACGCCCCTTGGCGTGATGGGTGTGCGGTCTGGATCAGAAATCCATGCCGCCCGTCGGGTCGGCCGGAGCGGCCGGAACCTTCTCGGGCTTGTCGGCGACGACGGCCTCGGTGGTGAGGAACAGGCCCGCGATCGACGCGGCGTTCTGCAGCGCCGAACGGGTGACCTTCGCCGGGTCGATGATGCCCTGCGCGAACAGGTCGCCGTACTCGCCGGTGGCCGCGTTCAGGCCGTGGCCGGCCGGAAGGTCGGCGACCTTGTTGGCGACGACGCCCGGCTCGAGACCGGCGTTCAGCGCGATCTGCTTGAGCGGGGCCTCGATGGCGACCTTGACGATGTTCGCGCCGGTGGCCTCGTCACCCGAGAGCGACAGACCCTCGAACGCGGTACGGCCGGCCTGGATGAGCGCGACGCCACCACCGGGGACGATGCCCTCCTCGACGGCCGCCTTCGCGTTGCGGACGGCGTCCTCGATGCGGTGCTTGCGCTCCTTGAGCTCGACCTCGGTGGCCGCGCCCGCCTTGATGACGGCGACGCCGCCGGCGAGCTTGGCGAGGCGCTCCTGCAGCTTCTCGCGGTCGTAGTCGCTGTCGGTGTTGTCGATCTCGCGACGGATCTGGGTCACGCGACCCTCGATCAGCGACGCGTCACCGGCACCCTCGACGATGGTGGTCTCGTCCTTGGTGATGATCACCTTGCGGGCGCGGCCGAGCAGGTCGACGGTGGTGTTCTCGAGCTTGAGGCCCACCTCTTCGGTGATGACCTGGCCGCCCGTGAGGATCGCGATGTCCTGCAGCTGAGCCTTGCGACGGTCGCCGAAGCCGGGGGCCTTGACGGCCGCCGACTTGAAGATGCCGCGGATCTTGTTGAGCACCAGGGTCGCCAGCGCCTCGCCCTCGACGTCCTCGGCGATGATCAGGAGCTCCTTGCCCTCCTGGATCACCTTGTCGACGACGGGCAGAAGGTCCTTGATGTTCGAGATCTTCTGGTTCGCGATCAGGATGTAGGGGTCCTCGAAGACCGCTTCCTGGCGCTCGGGGTCGGTGACGAAGTAGGGGTTGATGTAGCCCTTGTCGAACCGCATGCCCTCGGTGAGCTCGAGCTCGGTGCCGAAGGTCTGCGACTCCTCGACCGTGACCACGCCCTCCTTGCCGACCTTGTCGATCGCCTCGGCGATGAGCTCGCCGATCTCGTTGTCGGCGGCCGAGATCGAAGCGGTCGCCGCGATCTGCTCCTTCGACTCGACCTCCTTGGCCGAGTCGAGCAGCGACTCGGTCAGCGCCGCGACGGCCTTCTCGATGCCGCGCTTGAGGCTGATCGGATCGGCGCCGGCTGCGACGTTGCGCAGGCCCTCGCGCACGAGCGCCTGGGCGAGCACGGTCGCGGTGGTGGTGCCGTCACCGGCGACGTCGTCGGTCTTCTTGGCGACCTCCTTGACCAGCTCTGCGCCGATCTTCTCGTAGGGGTCGTCCAGCTCGATCTCCTTGGCGATCGAGACGCCGTCGTTCGTGATCGTGGGGGCGCCCCACTTCTTCTCGAGCACGACGTTGCGACCGCGGGGGCCGAGGGTCACCTTGACGGCGTCGGCCAGGGTGTTCAGGCCGCGCTCGAGGCCACGGCGGGCCTCCTCGTCGAAAGCGATGATCTTTGCCATGAGTGTGTCGTCCCTCCCGGACGGTGGCTTTCGGATTTAGCACTCAGCAAACGAGAGTGCTAAATCATTCTGGCACTCGCCCCTATCGAGTGCAAGCCACGGACGCGGATGCCGTCGCACGACGAAACGGGATGCCTCTCGGCATCCCGTTCACGATCGCGGCGGCGTCAGGCGACGACGCGGACCGACTCGGCCTGCGGACCCTTCTGCCCGCTGCCGACGGTGAACTCGACGGTCTGGCCCTCTTCGAGAACACGGAACCCGGTCATGTCGATGTTGGAATAGTGCACGAACACGTCCTGCCCATCCCCCACCGTGATGAAGCCGTACCCCTTCTCGGCGTTGAACCACTTGACGGTGCCCTGGGTCATGCGAATCTCCTGTTGCTGTGGGACAGGGCCAATGCTAGGGAGCGCGCACACGCCGACGACGCCGCATCCGGAAGTGTTGACACGGCCGCATCGAAAGATTTACCGGCGCGAAACACAGCGCCGCGAGATCACTCCGTCGGGCTCGGCGTCGCGCCCGCGGCGGTGCGATCGAGGCCGATGACGATCGTCAGCTGCTTGCCCTCGGGGTCTCCTGCGGGCTGGTAGACGTCGCTCTGCACGATGAGCGCGCCTCCGATCACCTCGGCGAGGCCTGCGGCGGCGGCCTCGTCGGCGGCATCCCGGTAGTACACCGTGGTCTGCGCGAACTCGTCCGACCCGGCCTCGCCCGCCGACACGGCATCGGCGGCCCATCCGGCGGCCACGACGACGTCCTTGGTCTGCGTCGCCAGCCCCGTCTCGGGAGTGGCGTTGAGGATGAGGACGTCGTACGACGTGTCGACGACCGGCGTCACCTCTGGCACCGGGGTCACCGTCGGCGCGGGGGTCGGGAACAGCTCGATGCGCCCCGACACGAGGAGCGTGCCGAAGATCCCGACGACCACGAGCACGACCGTCGCCAGCGCCGCCCACAGCAGCACGACCCAGCCGTGCATGCGGGGGTTCTCGGCGCGATGCGCGCCGACGCGACCGGAATCCTCCGGGAGGTCGTCGAAGCGATCCCGGGGGAAGGTCGATTTCGGCACCCCCCGATGTTACCCGCCGTGTTCCGGCGGGAACGACGCGATCGCGCGTGGGTCAGCCGGCTCCCCCGGCCGCGCGGTCGGCGCGTGCCACCCGCCGCGCTTCACGCAGTCGGCGCAGGCGCTTGACCAGCATGGGGTCGTACGCCTGGGCGTCTTCGGTGTCGATGAGCCGGCCCAGCAGCTGGTAGTACCGGGCGGGCGCGAGATCGAGCTCGGCGCGGATCGCCTCCTCCTTGGCGCCCGCATGCCGACGCCACTCCGACTCGAAGTCGAGGAGGGCGCGGTCGCGGTCGCTGAGGGGCACGTCACGACGCTAACTCCGGTGCGGCGAATCCGATGCGCGCCACTCCACGGAACCGCCGAGCGGATCGACCGAGGCCACCGCGAGGCCGTCGACTCCCAGCACGAACGCGGGCCACTCGGCGGCGTCGAGGGGCGGATGCCACGCGTCGTGGAGGCCCGGCGGATCGATCGTCACCCACGTCGCAGCGAGCTCCGACACCGCCGCGAGAAGGCGCTCGCGCCCGGCGCGCGGGACGTGCGGGAGCAGGCCCGGCGTCGTCACCACCAGCCGCGCGCCCGACGGCGCCCGTGCCGCGAGCGCATGCAGCGCGTCGGCGTCGGTGGCATCGCCGCGGACGAGCAGCGCCGGGTCGGATGCCGCGATGTCGAGCGCGGCCCGGATCCGCTCGGCGCGCCCGGTCTCGCCCGGCCACACGAGCGCCTCGAGGAAGGCGCGATCCACGGCATCCGCGGCATCCAATGGGCGAAGATCGAGGCCCGCCCGCCACACGACGTCGGGAATGCGCAGCGGAGGATCGCCCTCCAGACGGCACCGCAGCACGACGGGCGAGGGCTCGCTCGGCGGATCGAGGGTGATCGTCGCGCCCTCGCGCTCGAATCGGTAGGAGTAGCGATCGGGGTACAGGCAGAGCCCGGCGCTCGCGCCGAGCTCGAGCAGCGCGATCGGCCCGTCGATGCCTGCGAGCGCCGGCAGCAGCGCAGCGCAGCGCTGGGGCTCGTTGGTCTGCAGCATCCGTGACGACGTCTCGGCGACGACCTCGTGGGCGTGGTCGTGCACCCACGCCGCCCACGCGTCGTACCCGCCCTCGGGAGCGCCGAGCATGCGCGTCACCGCGAAGACGAGCGGCGGCTGGCGCCGGTTCGCCGGGATGCGGGCGAGCACCGCCGCGAGCGCTTCATCCCCCGCGACCCCGGCCGCCCACTGCGCGTACAGATCCGACCGGCCGGGAGCCTCGTCGCGGGCGAACCGCGCGTAGCGGGCGACGACGTCGGCGGTGGTCATGCGTCCATTCTCCCGGCGAACGCCCAGGCGGTCGGGAACGCGACGCGCACCCCTGCGGTTGAATGGAAGCGACCGAGGAGGACCCATGACCTACGCCGTCGACAAGAGCGATGAGCAGTGGCGCGACGAGCTGAGCGCCGCCCAGTACGCGGTGCTGCGCGAGGCGGGCACCGAGCGCCCGTGGACGGGCGAGCTGCTCGACGAGGACCGCGCCGGCCTGTACACGTGCGCGGCGTGCAGCGCCGAGCTGTTCCAGAGCGGCACGAAGTTCGACTCGCACTGCGGGTGGCCGAGCTTCTACGAGTCGATCCGGCCCGAGGCCGTCGAGCTGATCGAGGACCGCAGCCACGGGATGCTGCGCACCGAGGTGCGCTGCGCGAACTGCGGGTCGCACCTGGGCCATGTCTTCCCCGACGGCTTCGGCACGCCTACCGGCGACCGCTACTGCATGAACTCGATCTCGCTCGAGTTCACCCCGAACGACGCCGAGTGAGCGCGCTGGACGCGGCGCGTGCGCGCCGCTCGATGTCGAAGGTGACCGACGAGGCGCCGACGCACGAGGAGCTGCTCGACTTCGTCGCGGCCGCGGGGCGCGTCGCCGACCACTCGTCGCTGCGGCCGTGGCGCCTCATAGAGCTGCGCGGAGCCGACCGCGAGAGGCTCGGCCGCGCGATCAACAAGGCCGAGGGTCACAAGGGCGTCTCGAGCAAGCCGATGCGCGCGCCGCTGCTGATCGCGGTCGTCGTCAGCCACCGGAAGAGCCCGAAGGTACCGCCGTGGGAGCAGGAGGCGGTCGCTTCCGGCGTCGCCCACCTGCTCAGTCTGCTGCTCGACGAGGCCGGGTGGGGTGTCATCTGGCGCACCGGCCACTACACGCGCGCGAAGGCGGTCGCCAAGGCGCACGGCCTCAAGAAGAACGAGGCGCTCATGGGCTGGCTGTACGTGGGCGGCAAGCCCGAGCGCACGCGGCCCGAGCGGCCTCGCACGATCGACGCCGCCGACGTCGTCTCGCGCATGCCCGCCAAACGCTGACTACGGCTGGGTCCGCGGCCGTCGGCGCCACGGCGCGACGGCGACGACGACCGACAGCAGCGCGACGGCGACCATCGCCGCCTCCTGTGCGAGTCCGGGGCCCGCCGGTGCGGGCCACAGCGCGTCGAGCGCGACCGACCCGCCGAGCTGACCCACCACGGCCCCGAGGCCGAACAGCAGCACGCCGGTGTACTGCACGAGGGCGGCCGACAGGAAGATGTACGCGACGCCGATCGCGCCGCCGGTGTACAGCCACGCCTCGCCCGGGAAGGATGCCGGAGGGCCGGCGATGGCGACGGCGATGACCGCGGCGACACCCAGCGCGGCCGTGCCGCCGATGAAGTTCACGAGCGTCGCGGTGAGGGGACTTCCCACGCGCTGACGCAGTCGGCCGTTCGTGGCCTGCTGCCACGCGATCCCGGCACCGGCGAGGAAGGGCAGCACCAGCATCCACAGCGGCACCGTCTGCACGGTGTCGCCGACGAGGGCGAGGGTGACCGCCACCAGCGCGAGTGCGCCGCCGATCAGCCGCGGCACGGTGATCGCGACGACTCCGGCCGGGCCGTAGCCGACCCGGTCGAGCAGGAGGCCATTGACGGTCTGACCCGCGACGACGCCCACGGTGAACAGCGAGACGCCGATCAGGCCGACAGCGAGCCCCTGGGTGGCCACGGTGAGGGCGCCCGCGAGACCGCCCGCCAGCATCCACCACGGGATGCTGCGCTGACGGATGCCGGCGGCGAGCGCCGCGTAGCCGCGTCGACCCGCGGGAAACGCCGCCGACAGCGCGATGAGGATCACGAGTCCCGAGCCGAACGAGATGACCGCGGCCACGAAGCCGGAGTCGAGCCGAACCCCGAGCTGGCCGTTGACGCGCGCCTGCAGCGCGGTGAGGATGCCGACCACGACGGCACCGGCGAGCGCCCAGCCGAACCTCACGAGCGGCCTGCCCGGCCGGTGGCGTGCATCACGAGCCGACTACGGGACTCGAACCCGTAACCCCCGTATTACAAGTACGGTGCGCTACCAATTGCGCCAAGTCGGCAGATGGCCCAGTCTATCGGCGGGCCACGCCGGTCACGGCGTCGCGGTCGGGGTGGGGGTCGGCGTCGGCGTGGCCTGGAAGTAGGCGTCGCTCGCGACGGTCAGCACGAACTGCGCGAACTCCTTCGGGTCGTCGAGGGCGCCCACATACGGGGTTCCGTTGACGAGCACGGTCGGGGTTCCCGTCAGCGCAAGGCCGTCGGTGTCGGGCAGCTCGTCCAGCGCGCGCTGCGTCGCGTTTCGGGCCCAGCCCACGAAGGCCTGGTCCTCGATGCACGAGCGCACGAACCGGGGGCGCTCCGAGCCGCTCGCGATCGCCAGGTCGGCGAGCTCGATGTCGGAATAGCCGTCGGAGTCGACCTCGGGCTGCTGCGTGAGCAGCGCGTGGTTGAACGCGAAGAAGCTGTCGGGCGAGTGCGTCGCCACGCACGCGGCGGCGCCGGCGGCGCGCAGCGAGTACTTCGTGCCGTTCGACTTCGCCGTCAGCATCGAGACCGGGTAGTACGTGAGCTCGGCGGCGCCCTGACGCACCCACTTCGACAGCTGCTGCACGTTGGCCAGCTGGAAGTCGCGCGAGCCGGTCGACAAGTAGTCGACGTACACGCGGATGTCGACGGTCGACCCGGGGGTCGCGCTCGGCGTCGGCGTGGCATCCGGACTCGACGACGCCGAGGGCGTCGCAGTCGGCGTGGGTGTCTCGTCGCCGGCCGGAGTGCTGCCTGCTGGCTCGACGAGCCCGACGCCGCTGACCTCGGTGACGACGAACCCGTCACCGGTCGCGTTCACCGGGTTGAGGAGGGGCTTGGCAGCGGTCGAGGCGACCGTCCACGTGATCGCGACGGCGGCGACCGCGACCACGGCGACCGCGCCGACGACCATCGCGGTGATGCGGGCGGTGCGGGCGCGCGATTGCTGAGCGCGCACCTGCTGCGCCTTCTCGCGCACGGCGTCGCGCCGCTCGCGCGGGGGCTGCGCGCTCGGTGTCTCGTCGCTCGACATGGAACCTCTCGGCGGAAGAATCTGTGGGCCGGGGATCCGGCGAACCGCTCGGGGAGGCGGCCTCCACGATGCTAGCCACGCTGTCTGGGAAATGCCCAGACGGAAACTCCATACCCGGTGTGCCATACGGGTCGTGCCATAATCGAGGAGCGCCCGATGGCGGGCGTGCGGGTGAAGACCCGCTCATCCTCACTACGGATCGTCCGGCACGTACCTGCCGGTGAAGGAGAAGAAGACATGGCGTCCGTCACGTTCGACAACGCAACCCGCTTGTACCCCGGGGGAACCCGCCCGGCTGTGGACAAGCTCAACCTCGAGGTCGCCGACGGCGAGTTCCTCGTCCTGGTCGGTCCCTCCGGCTGCGGAAAGTCCACCTCGCTGCGCATGCTGGCCGGCCTCGAAGAGGTCAACTCGGGCCGCATCCTCATCGGCGACCGCGACGTCACCGACGTGCCGCCGAAGGACCGCGACATCGCGATGGTGTTCCAGAACTACGCGCTGTACCCCCACATGACCGTCGCCGAGAACATGGGCTTCGCCCTGAAGATCGCCGGCGTCGGCAAGGACGAGCGCGCCGCGCGCGTGCTCGAGGCCGCCAAGCTGCTCGACCTCGAGGAGTACCTGACCCGCAAGCCGAAGGCCCTCTCGGGTGGTCAGCGTCAGCGCGTCGCCATGGGCCGCGCCATCGTGCGTCAGCCGCAGGTGTTCCTCATGGACGAGCCGCTGTCGAACCTCGACGCCAAGCTGCGCGTGCAGACCCGCACCCAGATCGCCTCGCTGCAGCGTCGCCTGGGCGTCACCACCGTCTACGTCACGCACGACCAGACCGAGGCCCTCACCATGGGCGACCGGATCGCGGTGCTCAAGGATGGCCTGCTCCAGCAGGTCGGCTCGCCCCGCGACCTGTACGAGAAGCCGAGCAACGTGTTCGTCGCCGGCTTCATCGGCTCGCCCGCGATGAACCTGTTCCCCGTGCCGCTGACCGACGGCGGCGTCAAGTTCGGCGACGCGGTCGTCGGCATCGACGACGCGACCGGGAAGGCGCAGGGCACCGAGGTCACCGTGGGCGTGCGCCCCGAGGACATCATCGTCGCCCCCGAGGACGGAAAGGGCCTGTCGGTCGTCGTCGACCTCGTCGAGGAGCTCGGCGCCGACGGCTACCTCTACGGCCACGCCGACGTGCACGGCAAGCGCACCGACATCGTCGCGCGCGTCGACGGCCGCAACCACCCCAACGCCGGCGAGACCGTCGTGCTCGCCCCCGTGCCGCACCACGTGCACGTGTTCGACATCGAGACCGGCGAGCGTCTGACCGACCACGCCATCGCCTCGGCGTAGCATCCACCGGCGCGGCGCGGGGAGGTCTCGGATCTTCCCGCGCCGCGCCGTTTCCCGTTGACGTGACCC
Organism: Actinomycetes bacterium; assembly: GCA_030425055.1. GTDB lineage: Bacteria > Actinomycetota > Actinomycetes > Actinomycetales > Microbacteriaceae > Microbacterium. The sequence goes on from JAUHVN010000068.1 coordinate 10,466, forward strand.
CGCCCGGTCGGAAGGGGGACGGCGTGCCCGACGCCCTGAACATCACCGCCAGCGCGGTGGACCCGCAGCTGCTGTCGCTGCCGTGGTCGACGACGCTCGCCGAATGGCCGTCGAGCGCGATCGTCTACCTGCCCAAGGGCATCTCGCGCCACCTGGTGCGCTTCGCGAGCCTCTCGGGCCGCGTCATCGCCGTCAAGGAGACGACCGCCGAGATGGCACGGCGCGAGTACGACATGCTCGGCAACCTGCACCGCCTGGATGTGCCGTGCGTCGAGCGGGTCGCCGTCATCGCCGGCCGGACGGATTCCACGGGCAAGCCGCTGTCGGCCGCTCTGGTCACCGCACACCTGAAGTTCTCGCTCCCCTACCGCGCGCTGTTCACGCAGATCCTGCGCCCCGACACCGCGACGCGGCTCGTCGACGCACTCGCGGCGCTGCTCGTGCGCCTGCACAACGTCGGGTTCTTCTGGGGCGACGTGTCGCTGTCGAACACGCTGTTCCGGCGGG
>JAUHVN010000506.1 GCA_030425055.1 Actinomycetes bacterium
CCACCTGCCCAACAAGCAGGCGGTCATCGACGGCATCTTCGATCGGGTGTGGGCCGAGGTCGACCTCGCGCCGAACGAGGACTGGCGCCGCGCGGTGCGCCGCACGGCGCGCTCGGCCTTCGTCACACTGCTGCACCACCCCTGGGCGAACCGCATCCGCGCGTCGAGCGGCGGGCCCGCGCGCATGGCCTACATCGACGCCTCGCTCGGGCACCTGCGGCGTGGTGGGTTCAGCGCGGAGCAGGCCTTCCACGCCCACCACGTGCTCGAGGCCTACATCCAGGGGTACGTCATCCAGGCGCTCGACTTCGCGCCCGGCGATCCCGACGACGAGCGCGCGCAGCGCGATGCCGCCGTCGCCTATCTGACGGATGCCGGCATGAACCACCTCATCGAGCACATCGGGCTGCACGGCGGCGAGCAGGGATCGGGCTTCGACTTCGGCCTCGACCTGCTGCTCGATGGGCTCGCCCGGCGCCTGCCGGGCTGAGGTCAGGACTCCGCTCGCCCCGTCGCGGGAAGCGTCTCCAGCTCGTCGACGAGCGCGCCTGATGCGACCTCGGCGCGGATGCGCGCACCCATCGTCTCAGCGGCGTCCCGGATGTGCGGGTCGCCGAGCACGCGCGTCACCGCGCGCCCGATCGCCGCGGCATCCGACCGTGGTGACAGCACCACCGCAGTTCCGTGGCGCGCCGCGCGCGCGGCGTTGTCGGGCTGATCTCGGCCGAGAGGCAGGCACACCACGGGTACGCCTGCCGCCAGCGTTTTGATGAGGGTTCCGTGGCCCGCGTGGGTGATCACCAGGGCTGCACGCGGCAGCAGCACCGAGTGCGCGGCCGTCCGCACGACGGCGACGTTCGGCGCTGAGGGCACGTCGGCCGGGTCGACCGCAGGCCCGGTCGTGATCACCGCACGCACCGGCAGGTCGGCCAGCGCACTCGAGATGCGGGTGAGCAGGTCGGCCTGCTGCATGTACGAACTCGACAGGCCGACGACCACGAGCGGATCGTCGCCCGGCGGCAGGTCGAGCGGCGCGTCCGCGGGGAGATCGTCGAGGACAGGACCGACGTAGCGGACGTTCGCAGCATCCGGAGGTGGATCGTCGAACGCTGCCGAGGTGAGCATCAGCACACGGTCGACGTGATGCCACTGTTCCCAAAGCCGACGCAGCGGCGCGAGGCCGTATCGCTTCCGGGTGTCGTTGAGCCGTGGCAGCCCGCGCCGCCACAGCAGGTTCACCAGGTGGAACCCGCCGCGGTCGCGCGCGCGGCCCAGCGGTCCGCGGGCGGGCGGGATGCGCCCCGCGAGCGGCCGCGTACGGGAGGGGGCGAGGTACACGCTGCCCACGAGCGCAGCCGAGGGGATGCCTCGTGCCTCGGCTGCGAGCAGAGCGCCGAGCAGCACACCGTCGGCGAGGACGGCGTCGAACGGCTCGGCATCGAGCGCGGCGGCGACATCGTCGGCGAAGAGTCCGGCGGGGCCGGCGATGAGCCGATCGATCAGTCGCTGGATCTGTCCGACCGGGCTACGAGGCTCCCAGTCCTTGAGCACGTCGTCGTCGAGCGACTCCGACGTGCGCTGGGGCGCCGTCGTCCACGGCCGGAACTCCGCACCGGTCGCGGTCACCGCCGCGGCCAGCGTCACATCACCGAGCGCGACGACGTCGTGGCCGCGCGACACGAGCAGCCGCGCGACGCCGAGGTTCGGCGGGGTCGCTCCCCCGCCGTCCCAGATCGCGAGCAGGTACCTCACGAGCGCACTATCTGCAGCCACCACGTCGCGACGTTGAGGCGTGCGATCTCGTCG
>JAUHVN010000069.1 GCA_030425055.1 Actinomycetes bacterium
GCCGGCTCGACGAGGCGATCGGCGTCGTCGACGACCTCGCCGCCCAGCCGCGCGTGCGGGCGATCGGCGAGACGGGCCTCGATTTCTTCCGCACCGACGAGGACGGCCTCCCCGCGCAGTTCGAGAGCTTCGAGGCGCACATCGCGCTCGCGAAGAAGCATGGCATCGCGATGCAGATCCACGACCGCGACGCCCACGACGCGGTGCTCGAGACCCTCGAGCGCGTGGGCGCCCCCGACCGGACCGTGTTCCACTGCTTCTCGGGCGACGCCGACATGGCGCGCATCGCGACCGACCGCGGCTGGTACCTGTCGTTCGCCGGCAACGTCACGTTCAAGAACGCGCAGAACCTGCGCGACGCGCTCGCGGTCACCCCACCCGAGCGCATCCTCGTCGAGACCGACGCCCCGTTCCTCACGCCCACGCCGTTCCGGGGCCGGCCGAACGCGCCCTACCTCGTGCCGGTCACGCTGCGCTTCATGGCGGCCGAGCTCGGCGCCGACCTCGACGAGCTGTGCGCGCAGGTCGCCGAGAACACGCTGCGCGTGTACGGACCCTTCGAGGACTGAAGCACCCGACGTCGCCGCCGAGCACGATCGCGGAGATGTGCGGAATTGCACACGTATCCCCGACCCGGGCTCCGTGATCGCGCACATCTCCGTCGTTCTGCACGGGGGCGGCCACCCGCCGGCGGTCCGGCGGTCGCGCCCCGCGGTCAGTCGATGAGCGGCCGGCCGCCGGCGCCGGGCTCCTCGGCGATCTCCTCGGCCTCGGCGTCGTCGATCACGGGCTTGGCCGCGGCGATGTGCGAGATCGACCGCCACACGAGCGCGAGCGTGACCGCCGCACCGCCGAACGCGAACCACCACGGTGCTGTGGGCCCCCACACCTGGGCGATGACGCCGCCGAGGAACTGGCCGATCACCAGGCCGCCGAACACGCCGATCATGTTGACCGACGCGATGCGCCCCTGCAGTTCGATCGGCACGAGCCGCTGCCGCACGGTCGTCGAGATCGTCGCCCACACGAACGCGTACAGGCCGAAGCCGAACATGAGCGCGAACGCGACGATCGGCGAGGTGGTGAGCGCGAAACCCAGATGCATGAGCACTTCGAGCGAGAGGCACACGCGCATCAGCGTCGCGAACGACACGTGCTGCTCGAGCCAGCCGAAGCCGAACACGGCGATGAATCCGCCGAGCGCCGACGCGGTCGTGAGGGCGCCGTAGCCGACGGGTCCCATCCCGAGGTACTCCGTCGCATACAGCACGAGCACGCCCCACGGCGCCGCCCACGTGACGTTGAACACCAGGATGATCACGATGAGCGTGCGCACCGGCGCGTTGTGGCGCAGCCACCGCAGTCCCTCACCGATCGCGCGCAGCGTGGTCGCGCGGCGGCGCGGGTCGCCGTCGCGTTCGGGATGCCGCGGCACCGGCGTCCGCGCGATGCGCGAGATGAGCAGAACCGCCAGCGCGACGCACAGCACCTGCAGCGCGAAGGGCCAGAACGAGCCGACCGCGAAGAGGAAGGCACCGAGCGGCGGACCGGCCAGCTGGTTGGCCACGAGGTAGCCGGCCTGCATCCGGGCATTGCCGATGCCGAGGTCGGCCGGCCGAACGATCATCGGCAGCAGCGTGCTGCCGGCGGAATCGGCGAACACCTCGGCGGTGCCGTAGAGGAAGGCGACGACCAGCACGATCCACACGTTCGCGGTGCCCGTGACCAGGAAGCCGATGAGCCCCACGACGACGAGCGCCCGCAGGCCGTTGGCGAGCATCACGAGCCGACGCCGGTCGTGATGGTCGGCGACCGCGCCCGCGAGCAGGCCGAACAGCAGCCACGGCAGGAACTGCAGCATGGCCCCGGCGGCCACGAGGATCGCCGACGAGGTCATCGAGGCGATCAGCAGCGGCGCGGCGGCGAGCGCGATGCCGTCGCCGAGGTTGCTCGTCCACGTCGCGGCCAGCAGCCACCGGAAGTCGCGGCCGAGTCGTCGAGGTGCGATGAGCTCGCCGAGGGTGGGCACCCGCAGAGCCTAGACCACGCCGCGGTCAGCCCTTCGACACCGAGGGAGCCCCCGAGTCGACCATCGACTCGAGCGTGCGGCCCTTGGTCTCCTGCACGTACCTCATCACGAAGAAGATCGCGACGAACGCGAAGAACGTGTAGATGCCGTACGCCAGGCCGAGCCCGACCGCCGCGAGCGAGGGGAACGTCGTCGAGATCACGAAGTTCGCCGCCCACTGCGCGGCCGCCGCGACCGACAGCGCGACCGCGCGGATGCGGTTGCTGAACATCTCGCCCAGCAGCACCCACACGACCGGACCCCACGACGCGCCGAAGAAGACCACGTAGAGGTTCGCGGCGATGAGCGCGGTCGGCCCGGCGGCGCCCTCGAGCACCGGCTCGCCGTCGACGACCGGCGCCGCCGCGAAGATGATCGCGAGCACGGCCAGACACACGAACTGGCCGATGGCGCCCACCAGCAGCAGCGGCTTGCGGCCGACGCGGTCGACGAGCATGATGGCGACGATCGTCGTGACGATGTTCGTGACCGAGGTGATGACGGTGATCGTCAGCGAGTCCTGCTCGGTGAAGCCCACCGCCTGCCACAGCGTCGACGAGTAGTAGAAGATCACGTTGATGCCGGTGAACTGCTGCAGCACCGACAGGCCGATCCCGACCCACACGATCGGGAGCAGTCCGAACTTCGATCCGCGCAGGATCGAGAACCGCGGGCGATCGGGCTTGCCCTCGACGGTCTTGATGATGTCGGTCGTCGTCTTCTCGATGTTGCCGCCGACGTACCGGGTGAGCACTTCCTTCGCCCGTTTGACCTGGCCGCGGGCGATCAGATAGCGCGGCGACTCGGGGATCGTGAGGGCCATGACGCCGTAGATGACGGCGGGGATGATCTCGGAGAGGAACATCCAGCGCCAGGCCTCCAGGCCCAGCAGCCACACGGTCGTCGAGGCGCCCGCGGCGCCGACGATCGCGGCATCCGTCAGCAGGGCGACGAAGATGCCGGTGACGATCGCCATCTGCTGAAGCGATCCCAGCCGACCTCGATACGCGGGCGGGGACACCTCGGCGATGTACGCGGGGGCGATGACGGATGCCGCGCCCACACCGAGTCCACCGACCATCCGCCAGAACGACAGGTCCCACACGCCGAAGGCGAGGCCGCACCCGATCGAGCTCGCGATGAACAGGATCGCGGCGATCACCATCACCCGGATGCGCCCGAACCGATCGGCGATGCGGCCCGCGAACCACGCGCCGATCGCGCAGCCGATGAGGGCCGACGACACCGCGAAGCCCTGCAGCACCGGGCCGGTGGCGAACTGCTCGCCGATGGCCGAGACCGCGCCGTTGATCACGGCGGTGTCGAACCCGAACAGGAATCCGCCGAGGGCGGCGGTCGCTGCGACGAGGATGACGCGCGCGAGGGGGACGGAGACGTCGGATCCCGACGTGTCGTTGGAGCTCATTGAGGATCCTCTCGATACACCCCCGGCGGCGACGCTGCCGCCTGCGACCACACTGGCCGCACGGCATCCGCCCGTCAAGCCTCGAGGGCATAGGTGGCCCCGATAGGGTCAGGTCATGTCCGTGAGCCTGCTCGGCGCCGCCGAGATCCGCACCCTCGCGGCCGAACTCGACGTCACGCCCACCAAGAAGCTCGGGCAGAACTTCGTCGTCGACGCCAACACCGTGCGCCGCATCGTGCAGGTCGCCGGCGTTCGCGCGGGGGAGCGCGTCGTCGAAGTCGGTCCCGGCCTCGGCTCGCTCACGCTCGCCCTGCTCGAGACCGGAGCCTCGGTCACCGCGGTCGAGATCGACCACCGGCTCGCCGAGCGACTGCCGCGGACGGCGGCCGCGCACGGCGTCCCGGACGGCCTGCTCACCGTCGTCGACGCCGACGCGATGCGCGTGACCGAGCTGCCGGGCGATCCGACCGTCCTCGTCGCGAACCTGCCGTACAACGTCAGCGTGCCCGTGCTGCTGCACTTGCTCGAGACGTTCCCCCACCTGGAGCGCGGCGTGGTGATGGTCCAGGCCGAGGTCGGCGAGCGCCTGGCCGCGCCTCCCGGGTCGAAGGTCTACGGGGCGCCGAGCGCGAAGGCGGCGTGGTACGGCCCATGGCGGCTCGCGGGCACCGTGTCGCGGCAGGTGTTCTGGCCCGTCCCCAACGTCGACAGCGTGCTGGTCGGCTTCTCGCGCGACGCCGAGCCGCGCGGCACCGAAGAGGAGCGGCGGGCGACGTTCGCGGTGATCGACGCCGCGTTCCAGCAGCGCCGCAAGATGCTCCGCCAGGCGCTCGCGGGGGTGCTCGGCGGCTCGGCGGCCGAGGCATCCGCCGTGCTCGAACGGGCCGGCGTCGAGCCGACCGTGCGCGGCGAGCAGCTCGGCGTCGACGACTTCGCGCGCATCGCCGCGGCGGTCTGATCCACGCCCCGCGTGCGCATCGTCGCGGCTAGGCTCAGGGCATGACCGAAGCGCGCTGGCGTCCCGATGTGCCCGAACTCCACCGGCCGTACGCCGCCGCAGCCGACAGGTACCGCGCGACCGAGTACCGGCAGGTCGGGTCGAGCGGACTGTACCTGCCCCCGATCTCACTGGGTCTGTGGTGGAACTTCGGCGACAACATCCCGCTCGACGACCAGCGCACGCTGCTGCGCCACGCGTTCGACAGCGGCATCACGCACTTCGACCTCGCGAACAACTACGGCCCGCCCTACGGGTCGGCCGAGAAGAACTTCGGGCGCATCTTCGCCGAGGACTTCCGGCCATATCGCGACGAGCTGATCATCTCGTCGAAGGCGGGGTGGGACATGTGGCCGGGTCCCTACGGCGACCTCGGCTCGCGCAAGTACATCCTGGCCAGCGCGGATCAGTCGCTCGGCCGGATGGGCCTCGACTACGTCGACATCTTCTACTCGCACCGTGTCGACCCGGTGACTCCGATCGAGGAGACCGTCGGCGCCCTCGACACGCTCGTCAAGCAGGGCAAGGCGCTCTACGTCGGCATCTCGTCGTACAGCGCCGAGCGCACCGCCGAAGCGGCCGCCGTCGCGCGTTCGCTCGGCACACCGCTCGTGATCCACCAGCCGGCGTACTCGATCCTCAACCGCTGGGTCGAGGACGGTCTCACCGGCGTGCTGCGGCAGGAGGGGATGGGCGCGATCGCGTTCACGCCGCTCGCGCAGGGTCTGCTCACGTCGAAGTACCTCGGCGACGGCACCGCCGAGCGCGCGCAGCGGCGCTCGTCGCTGCCCGACCGCACGCTCTCCGAGAAGGGTCTCGCGACGCTGCGCGGTCTCGACGTCATCGCCAAGGAGCGCGGACAGACCCTCGCCCAGCTGGCGATCCAGTGGGTGCTGCGCGAAGACGTCGTCACCTCGGCCCTCATCGGGGCCTCGCGCCCCGCGCAGCTCGACGAGAACCTCGCCGCGCTGCAGGGACCCGCCTTCTCGACCGAGGAGCTCGAGCGCATCGACGCACTGTCGGACGGCATCGACGTGGACCTCTGGGCGGAGTCGTCCCAGCTGTGACGGCCCCTCTCGCCGCCGACCGCGTCCGCGTGCGGGCGCCCGGGAAGCTGAACCTCTTCTTCGAGGTCGGCGGCGTTCAGGACGACGGCTACCACGACGTCGCCTCCGCCTATCAGGCCGTGTCGCTGTACGAGGAGGTGTGGGCCGAGCCCGCCGACGACTTCACGATCAGCATCACGGGCTCGGTCGACGTGTCCGGGGTCCCCGCCGACGACCGCAACCTGGCGCTGCGGGCGGCCCGCCTCGTCGCCGGTCGCGTCGGCGACCCGGGCGGCGTGCACCTCGACATCGTCAAGCACGTCCCCGTCGCCGGCGGCATGGGCGGCGGCTCGGCCGACGCGGCGGCGGCGCTCGTCGCGTGCGACCTGCTGTGGGGGGCCGAGCTCGGCGCAGCCGAACTCCACCGTCTGGCCGCGCGGCTCGGCGCCGACGTGCCGTTCGCGCTCATGGGCGGCACGGCGATCGGCATGGGTCGCGGCGACCGCCTCAGTCCGGCGCTCGCCAAGGCCCGCTTCGACTGGGTGATCGTGCCCTCCGACGACGGGTTGTCGACGCCCGAGGTGTACGCACGGCTCGACGCCCTGCGCGGCAGCGGCGGCGGCATCCCGCGCGACCCGGTCGTCGCCGCCGAGGTGCTGCAGGCGCTGCGCTCCGGCGAGGCCGACGCGCTCGCGGCCGCCCTGCGCAACGATCTGCAGGATGCCGCGCTGGACATGCGTCCCGATCTCGCCGCCGTGCTCGCCGCGGGGCGGGATGCCGGGGCCCTCGCCGGCATCGTGTCGGGGTCGGGGCCGACTCTCGCCTTCCTCGCGGCCGGCCCGGAAGAGGCGCTCGAGCTGCAGGTGACGCTCGCGGCCTCGGGGCTCGCGCCGCTGCACGTCCACGGCCCGGTGCCCGGAGCCCGGGCGATGACGACCTGAACGAGGAGGACACGCGACATGACGACCTCTCCCGACCGGCCCGAGGCCGATCCGCGCGCCGCCGCGTGGCTCGTCGCGCCCCGTGCCGCAGGCGTGCGCGACGCGCTCGCCGAGCGGGGCCTCGCGGCGCGTGTGCTCGCACCCCGCGACGACGCGGATGGCGATGCCTATGCGGCATGGCTCCAGGCGGCCTCACGGGGCTTCCTCGACGCCGAGCGCACCCCCGAGCAGATCTCCGCCGCACGCGAACGCGCGGGACGCCGACGGATCACCGGCGTGTACGACCCGTCGGGACCGATGCCCGACGTGCCCGTCGCCACGATCGGCTCGTGGATCGCGCCGCTGACGCTGCCGGGTGGCGCCGAGATCCCCTCGTGCGCGATCTCGGCGGTGACGGTCGCCCCCACCCATCGCCGGCGGGGGATCGCGCGGGCCCTGCTCGAGGGTGAGCTGCGCGAGGCGGTCGCCGCCGACGTGCCGATCGCGTCCCTCACCGTGAGCGAGTCGACGATCTACGGCCGGTTCGGCTTCGCGCCGGCGGCGCCGAGCGCCGCGTGGCGGCTCGACACGACCCGCGCGACGTGGATCGGCCCCGTCCCGGCGGGTCGGGTGGACTACATCCCGCGTGCGGCGGCGCGCGAGCTGCTCCCCGAGCTGCACGAGCGCGTGCGCGGCCGCATCGCCGGCGAGATCCCCGTTCCCGACGCCGTGTGGGACAGCATGGCCGGAACACGGCCCGACGCGAAGGACCCGGGGTCGGTGCGGGCGGTGCGCCACCAGGACGAGACGGGCGCCGCGCAGGGGGTCGCGCTGTACACCGTCAAGGAGAACCACGACGACTTCGCCCGATCGTCGGCCTCGATCGTCTACCTGATCGCCGCGACCGACGACGCGTACGCGGCGCTGTGGCGGTTCTTCGTCGAGCTCGACCTCGTCGGCGAGGTGCGTGCGGGTGAACTGGCCGTCGACGAGCCGCTGCTGTGGATGATCTCGGATCAGCGCGCGGCGACGATCACCCTCGGCGATCACCACTACCTGCGTGTGCTCGACGTCGCCGCCGTGCTCGAGGCGCGGCGCTACGCCCACGCCGCGGTGATCGCGATCGAGCTCGACGATCCCCTCGGGCTCTCAGGCGGCGGCTACGTGCTCGCCGTCTCGGAGGACGGCTCGGCCTCGGTGACCATGGGGGAGCGGCACGGCGACGCGGTCGCCCTCGCGCTGGGCGTCGAGGAGCTGTCGGCGATCGTGCTCGGCGGGGTGTCGGTGGCGACGCTCGCCGCGGCGGGTCGGGTGCGCTGCTCGGACGTCGCCGTCGCATCGCGCGTGTTCGGCTGGCACGTGCAGCCGCGACTGAGCTTCTGGTACTGACCGGGCGCGAACAATACGCGGGATGTGACGGTCCGGCAACAGGCTGCCGCTCGCGGCCCCCGTGTCGGTGGCGTCCGCTAGCGTGGGGAGCCCGAGGCCGACGAGGGGGGCACCCATGGGCATCGAGTTCGTCGACGTGAGCAAGCGGTTCGCCGACGGAACCCTGGCCGTCGACGCGTTCGACCTGGTCATCCCCGCGCATCGCACGACCGTCTTCGTCGGTTCGTCGGGATGCGGCAAGACCACACTGCTGCGCATGATCAACCGCATGGTCGAGCCCTCCGCGGGGCGCATCGAGATCGACGGCGACGACATCGCGACGCGCGACCCCGTGCAGCTGCGGCGCAGCATCGGCTATGTCATGCAGAACTCCGGTCTTCTGCCGCACTTCTCGGTGTGGCAGAACATCGCCACGGTGCCCGTTCTGCAAGGTGAGCGCCGGTCGGTCGCGCGCGACCGCGCCTACGAGCTCATGGACACCGTCGGGCTCGACAGGTCGATGGCCGACCGCTATCCCAGCCAGCTCTCCGGCGGCCAGCAGCAGCGCGTCGGCGTCGCCCGCGGTCTGGCGGCCGACCCCAACATCCTGCTGATGGACGAGCCGTTCGGCGCCGTCGACCCCATCGTGCGCGCCGAGCTCCAGCAGGAGCTGCTGCGGCTGCAGCGCGAGGTCGACAAGACGATCGTGTTCGTCACCCACGACATCGACGAGGCGTTCCTGCTCGGCGATCAGGTGGTCATCCTCGAGAAGGGCGCGCGCATCGCGCAGCAGGGCACGCCCGACGAGATCATCGAGAACCCGGCCACCGGGTTCGTCTCGACCTTCATCGGCGCCGAGAAGGGAAAGCGCGCGCTGCACCTGAAGAGCACCGACCACGGCACGGTGGTCGTCGACGCCGAGGGCCGTGCGCAGGGTGCGCTCGTGGAGGAGAGGGCGACCCGGTGACCTGGGTCCTCGACAACCTCGGGCTGATCGGGCAGCTCTCGCTCGATCACCTGCGCCAGAGCATGCTCGCGATCCTGCTCGGGTTCGTCCTGTCGGTGCCGCTGGGCTGGCTCGCGTGGCGCTACCGGCTGCTGCGCAGCGGCATCATCACGATCACGGGCCTGCTCTACACGATCCCGTCGCTGGCGCTGCTCGTGATCCTGCCCAGCGCCTTCGCCTACAGCGCCTTCAGCGACACGAACCTCATCGTCGCGCTGACGATCTACGCCATCGCGCTCATGGTGCGCGCGGTCGCCGACGGGCTCGACAGCGTGGATGCCTCGGTCCGCCAGGCGTCCACCGCCGTCGGATACGGCGGCTTCCGGCGCTTCTGGGCGGTCGAGTTCCCGCTCGCCGGCCCCGTCGTGCTGTCGGGCCTGCGGGTGACGGCGGCGAGCACGATCTCGCTCGCGACCGTCGGCATCCTGGTCGGCGTCAACAACCTCGGATACCTCTTCACGAACGGGTACCAGCGACGCATCATTCCCGAGATCCTGGCGGGCGTCGTGACGGTCATGCTCATCGCACTGATCATCGACGTGCTGCTCGTGCTCGCCGGGCGGCTGCTGATGCCGTGGACGCGTCGCGCCGACGGCCCGAAGCGGGTGCGGGCGGCGCGTCCGGTGGAGGCGGCGGCATGAACCTCTTCATCGACGCCATCGCGTGGATCTTCTCGGGAGACACCGGAGCACTCGACCCCATCTGGCTCGCCGTGGTCGTGCAGCTCGTCTACACGTTCGCATCCGTGCTCATCGCCGGTGCGATCGCGATCCCCGTCGGCTGGCTGATCGGCCACACCGGCAAAGGTCGCGAGATCGCGGTGGGCATCGCGGGTGCGGCGCGCGCCCTGCCGTCGTTCGGGCTCATCCTGCTGCTCGTGCTCGTATTCGGCGTGCTCCACAAGCCCGAGGCCGCCGTCACGGCGTTCGTCATCCTCGGCATCCCGTCGATCCTCGCCGGCGCCTACACCGGCTTCGAGGCGATCGACCGCCGGGTCGTCGACGCGGGCCGTGCCATGGGCATGACCGAGTGGCAGATCCTGTGGCGCATCGAGGTGCCGCTCGGCCTGCCGCTGCTGGTGGCGGGGCTTCGCGCGGCCACGCTGCAGATCGTCGCGACGGTGACGATCGCCGCCTACGTCAACCTCGGCGGGCTCGGGCAGTACATCATCACCGGCATCGCGCTGCGGCAGATCGACGTCGTCCTCGGCGGGGCCCTGCTCGTCGCCGTGCTTGCGCTGGTGCTCGACGGACTGTTCGCCCTCGCCCAGCACATGGTCGTCCCGCGCGGGATCCGCGCGGGCGGGCAGGACCCGGGGCGCGCGAAGCGCGCTCGCGCGGCGACCGCCCAGACCGCGCCCGCCTAGGGCGCGCACAGCACCACCCACCCCAGAAGGAGACCAGAGATGTCCACAGCACGTACCAGGGCCACGGCCTTCGCGGCGCTCGCCGCGGGAGCGGTGCTCGCCCTCACCGCCTGCTCCTCGGGCGGAGACCCCCTCGAGCCGGATGCCGGCGACACGGGCGACACCGGCGACACCGGCAGCGTCATCGTCGTAGGCTCACAGGCCTACTACTCGAACGAGATCATCGCCGAGATCTACGCGCAGGCGCTCGAGAACGCCGGATTCGAGGTGGAGCGCCAGTTCAACATCGGCCAGCGCGACGCCTACATCCCCGCGCTCGAGTCGGGCGAGGTGAACCTGTTCCCGGAGTACAGCGGAAACCTGCTGCAGTACTTCGATCCCGAGACCGAGGCCCGCACGGCCGACGACGTGTACGCCGCGCTCGGCGACGCGCTGCCCGAGGGACTGGTGGTGCTCGACCAGTCCGAGGCCACCGACCAGGACTCGTACACCGTCACCGCGGCGTTCGCCGACGAGTGGTCGCTCACCACGATCGCCGACCTCGCGAACGTCACCGATCCGCTGACACTGGGCGGCCCGCCCGAGCTCGCCGAGCGACCCTACGGTCCGCAGGGCCTGCTCGACGTCTACGGAATCGAGGTCGGGTTCTCGGCGACGGGCGACACCACGGTCGAAGACCTCGTCGCCGGCACGGTCAACGTGGCCAACGTCTACACGGCCGACCCGCGCATCCAGACGCAGGACCTCGT
>JAUHVN010000507.1 GCA_030425055.1 Actinomycetes bacterium
CGTCGCGGACGCGATGCCGTGGCTGTTCGGCGGCTGGTCGTCGTGGTCGGTCGAGGTCGTGCTCTATTCCATCGCCGGGGTCGTGTTCGCCTTCACGCTGCCGTGGGCGCTGGGCGGCTTCGCCCGCGCACACCACGGAATCGCCCGGGGAATGCTGGGCCGCTGGCGGTCCGACGATCTCGCGGCCGAGGTCAAGGCAGAGGCCGCGGCGCGCGGCGCGGCCGTGCAGGCCGAGGACGCGGCGCTGCGCCGGCTCGAGCGCGACATCCACGACGGCCCGCAGCAGCGTCTGGTGCGGCTGCAGCTCGACCTCGCCGCTGTGGAGCGGCGCGCGGAGGCGGGCGACCCCGAAGGCGCCGCGGAGATCTCGCGCGAGGCGATGGTGCACGCCAAGGCGGCGCTGGACGAGCTGCGGGCGCTGTCGAGCGGCGTGGCTCCGCCTCTGCTCCAGGACCGCGGACTCTCGGCCGCGCTGTCGGCCCTCGCCGCGAGCAGTCCGATCGCCGTCGGGGTGGACGTCGATCCCGCCGTCGACGCGGGCACGAGTTCGGAGGTCGCGCGCACCGTGTACTTCATCGCAGCCGAACTGCTCACGAACGTCGTGAAGCACGCGCAGGCGAGCGGCGCGAACCTGAAGGTGTCGCTCCGACCCGCACCCGACCGCATGCTCGACCTGTGGATGGTCGACAACGGGCGCGGGGGAGCGCAGTTCCGTGAGGGACACGGACTCGAAGGCCTGCGTGCGCGCGCCGCCGGGCTGCGCGGCGTCCTCGAGGTCGACAGCCCGGTCGCCGGCCCGACGACGGTCGCGGTGCACATCCCGCTGTCCGATCGGTGAGTGGGGCCTATTCTGGCGCCATGCCCGATCCGTCCCACCGGCCGCTGCGCATCGTGCTCGTCGAGGACTCGGTGCTGCTGCGGGAAGGGCTGGTCCGCCTCTTCCAGGAGGCGGGCCATGTCGCCGCAGGTGCGTTCGACGACGCCGAGGATCTCGTCGCGCGGGTCGACGCCGCCGAGGCCGACATCGTCGTCCTCGACGTGCGACTGCCTCCCGGATATCGGGACGAGGGCATTCGGGCGGCCCTCGATCTGCGCGCGCATCGGCCCGGAATCGGCATCCTCGTGCTGAGCCAGTACGTCGAGGGCGTGTACGCCCGTGAACTGCTAGCGGGAGGCGGAGGCCTGGGCTATCTGCTCAAGGATCGCGTCGCGTCACTCGAGGAGTTCACCGACGCGGTGCGCCGCGTGCACGAGGGCGGCACGGTGCTCGACCCGGTCGTCGTGCGCGACCTGCTCGCCGCGCGCCCTGATCCGCTGGCATCCCTCACGCCACGGGAGCGCGACACGCTCGAACTGATGGCCGAGGGGCGCAGCAACTCGAGCATAGCCGAGCGCCTGTTCATCGGTGTCGGTGCCGTCGAGAAGAACATCGGCTCGATCTTCGCGAAGCTCGGACTCGACGACTCAGGGACCGAGCACCGGCGCGTTCTCGCGGTGCTCGCGTGGCTGCAGCGGTCCTGACCGCCTCAGCGACTACTCGGCGAGGTGGGCGAAGAGGAACCAGCGGTCCTTCTCGAGCGACTCCTTGATCGCGATCGCGACGTCCTGGCTCGTGAGGTCGATCTCATCGAGGCCGTCGATGGCCGCCTGGACGTCGGCGATGACGACATCCATGTCAGCGATGACGTCGCGCAGGATGTCCTCCCACGGGGTGAATCCCGCGGGCACGTTGGTCGCGGTGGTCTTCTCGGCCACCGTCGAGACGCGCGCGTCGATCGGCAGACCCAGCGCCACGATGCGCTCG
>JAUHVN010000508.1 GCA_030425055.1 Actinomycetes bacterium
CGCATCGACACCGCCGGCGACATCGAGGCGCGCGGGCTGTTCTGCTTCATCGGCGCACAGCCGGCGACCGGGTGGCTGCAGGGGCTCGACCGCGACGCCGACGGCTTCATCCGCACCGGCACCGACATCACGATGCAGTCGCTCGACCGCTGGCAGGGTCTGGGCCGCGAGCCGTTCCCGTTCGAGACCTCGACGCCGCGCATCTTCGCCGCCGGCGACGTGCGCCGCGGCTCGATGAAGCGCGTCGCCGCCGCCGTGGGCGAGGGGTCGAGCGCCGTGGCATCCGTTCACCGCGCGCTGGCGCTGGCCTGAGGAGACATCTGTGACCGAAGACGCGATCGACACCTTCGATCCCGCCGTTCCGCCGTCGGGCGCCGGCTGCGTGGAATGCGACGAAGCCGGCGGCTGGTGGGTGCACCTGCGCCGCTGCGCGACGTGCGGACACGTCGGATGCTGCGACTCGTCGCTCATGCGCCACGCGACCGCCCACTTCCATGCGACCGGTCATCGCGTGGTGCAGAGCTTCGAGCCCGGCGAGGACTGGTACTGGGACTTCGCCGCCGAGGAGATGGTGGCCGGCCCCGAGCTCGCTCCGCCTACGAGCCGCCCCGATGAGCAGCCGTCGCCCGGTCCGCGCGGGCGGGTCCCGATGGATTGGCGCGCACAGCTCGCCTCCCGCTGACCCGCGCCCATCGATTTCCGCTGCGGCTCGCGCTGAACCCGCGGATGCCGCGACAATGTCACCGCGGCGCCCCGAAGCGCCGCACGGCATGAGGGAGGCGCCATGGACCGGACCGAGCGCAAGGAAGCACGTGTCGAGCGACGCGCGGAGGCGCGCTCGGAGTTGAAGGATCCCGCCTACGAGATCTTCATCGGAGTGCTCTCGCTCCTGTCGATCTTCAACATCGTCGCGATCTACGCCTTCTACGACGATCCGTCGATGCAGACGGTGCTTCAGGTGATGAACGGTCTGTTCAGCCTCATCTTCCTCGGTGACTTCATCTATCGCATGATCACCGCCGAGAAGGCGTCGCGCTACTTCTTCCGGCTGTGGGGATGGGCCGACCTGCTGGCGAGCCTGCCGCTGCCGCAGCTGAAGATCCTGCGGATCTTCCGCCTGCTGCGCGTGTACCGCCTGCTGCGCGAGCTCGGTCCGCGCACGGTGTGGCGTCTGCTCGTGCGCGACCGCGCCGACAGCGCGCTGATGGTGCTGCTGCTCATGGGCGTGTTCGTTCTGCAGTTCGGCAGCCTCGCGGTGCTCGGCGTCGAGAAGGGCGCCGACGGGTCGAACATCGAGACGGCGTCGGACGCGCTCTGGTACACGATCGTCACGATCTCGACCGTCGGCTACGGCGACCAGTACCCGGTGACCGAGCTCGGCCGCATGATCGGCGCCGGCATCATCGTGATCGGCGTCGGCATCTTCGGTACCTTCACCGGGTACCTCGCCAACGTGTTCCTCGGTCCCCGCAAGGACGACGGAGAGGCGGATGCCGCCGAGTCGGGCGACGAGACGGCCGCGTCGCGCGCCGAGCAGGCCGTCGAGGACGAGGAGCGCACGCACCCGGCCAGTCGCGGCGTCGCCGCCGGTGCGGCATCCGGCGCGGTCGCGCGCGGTGTGAAGGAGGCGGCCGACGCCGCGGCCGAGGCCGAGGCCGAGGATGCCGTCGCGGCCGCCGCCGCGCGCGAGGCGCGGCTGCGCGAGCTGCTCGCCCGGTCGGAGGAGACGATCGCCGAGATGCGCGAGCTGCTGCGGCGGTAGTCGGCGCTCTGCGCCCGCCGTCAGCCTTCGACGACCTC
>JAUHVN010000509.1 GCA_030425055.1 Actinomycetes bacterium
GTTCGCCGCTTGCGAGGACTTTCTCGCGGTGGGTGCGGATGCCTCACGGCAGACCGTGCCCACACTGGTGATCCACGGCGCACTCGACCGCATCGTGCCTGTCGACAACGGCCGCCGGCTCGCACACTCGATCCGCGGCGCCCGCTATCTAGAAGTGCCCGACGCGGGCCACGTCGTGCATCTCGAACAGCCGCGACTGGTCGCCGGGGCGATCGCCGCCTTCCTGACCGAACTTCACCCGATCCACCACTGAAGAGAGGAACAATCATGCCCACGATCGAAGTCGAACCTTCCGTCCACATGCACTACGAGGATCGAGGCTCGGGCTCTCCAGTCGTCTTCGTCCACGGGTGGGGCGGCAGCGCCGACGCCTGGGACCTTCAGGTTCTCGACCTCGCCCATGATTACCGCTGCATCACGGTCGATCTGCGCGGCCACGGCGACTCGGACAAGCCGTGGGGCGATTACACCTACGACATGTTCGTGGCCGACCTCGACAGGCTGATCGATGATCTCGGACTGACCGATGTCACTCTCGTCGGCTGGTCGATGGGCGGCCATATCGCGCTCAAGTACGCGCATGAGCATCCTGACAAACTCGCTCGCGTGGTGATCACCGGCAGTGGCCCGCGCTTCTGGGCTGCTGAGGATGCTCCCTACGGAACCCCCGCCGACCAGGTGCAGGGACTTGTGGATGCCGTCCGCATCGCGCGCACCGAGACGATCGCCGGCTTGTACGGCGGCAACTTCCACCGCACGGATCTGACTCCGACCAAGGACTGGTTCGTTCAGATCGGGTGGCGCGTACCGGCGTTCGTGGGCTTGACGAGCTTCCAGGCGCTCATCGACAACGACCTGCGTTCGACACTGCCCGACGTGCGGACCCCGGTGCACGTCTTTTCGGGCCGACACGACGCGATCTGGGATCCTCGATGGAGCGAGGAGGCGCACCGGCTCCTGCCGAACTCGACGCTCACCTTCTTCGAGAACAGCGGTCACGTCGCTTTCATCGAGAACCGCTTCGAGTGGAACGAGGCCCTCGTCGATGTCCTCGAGGGGCGCACGCCCGTTGAGTCGGCGGGCGCAGCCGTCGAGGCGGCGGTGTAGGCCGGTTCCGCTCGGCGGCACCCCGCTCAGACGAAGGTCGGCACGTCCATCCAGGCATCCGGAGCCTCGGCGACACCGTCGCGCAGCACCGTTCCCTCGATGAGGCCGTACGGGCGATCGGCGGCGTAGAACACCTCGCCCGGGTTCTCGAGGCCGAAAGGTGACAGGTCGTACGCGAAGTGGTGCTTGTTCGGCATCGCGAACCGCACCTCGGCGATCTCGGGGCGGGCCTCGATCGCGGCCTTGCCCATCTCGAAGAGCGTCTGCTGCAGCGCGAGCGAGTGCACCGACGCGAAGGTCGCGAGAAGCACCGCCGACACCTCTGCGTACAGCCCGTTGTAGTCGATGCCCGCCTCGACGGCTTCGGGCAGGAACCGCCAGCGCCCGGTGACCGACGTCGCCATGATGCGGTCGTCGGTCTCGACGAGGGTCGTGTACTTGTCGCGCGGGAAGCCCTGGAACTCGCTGCCGGTCGACTTGAGCACGGTGAGATCCTTCACGCCGCCGGTGACGTGCGTCGCGCCGTCGACGACCTGCACGGTCGCCAGCCGCGTGCCCTGGCCCTTCCGCACGAAGGAGTGGTCGTGGGCGGCGCCGTCGATGAGGATGCGCTCCCACTCGTACTGCTCCGCCTGCCACAGTCCGCCCTCGATCCAGTCGAACGACGACGTGAAGTGGCGCGACAGCGCGAGC
>JAUHVN010000510.1 GCA_030425055.1 Actinomycetes bacterium
CTGGCTGGTCGCCAGCATGAGCGTCGCGTGCTCCATCGCGTACAGCGCGGTCTTGGCCGCACGCGAACCGCGCTCGGCGTGCGGCTCGATCTGCGAGCGCCGCGCCGAGATGACGGCGAATTCGGCGCCGACGAAGAACGCGTTCAGCACCAGCAGCACGAACAGCCATGCCAGGCCCGCCCAGTCGCTCATCGGTCGTCACCGCCCTCCGGCTCGGCGTCGTGCTCGGCCGGCATCGGATGCGGCTCGAACCGCAGCCGGTCGACCCGGCGCCCGTCCATCCGCTGCACGGTGACCGTGCCCTCCTCGGTCTCGACCTCGTCGCCGACGGCCGGGATGCGCTCGAGCACGCTCATCACGTAGCCGCCGACGGTGTCGTACACGTCGTCTTCGGGAACCCGGATGCCGGTGCGGTCGAGCAGCTCGTCGGGGCGCAGCTCGGCGGGAAACAGCACGGCGTCACCGGTGCGGACGATGCCGGCGCGGCGGCGGTCGTGCTCGTCGAGCACCTCGCCGACGATCTCCTCGACGAGGTCCTCGAGCGTGACGACGCCCGCGGTGCCGCCGTACTCGTCGACGACGACCGCCATCTGGTAGCCGCGCGAGCGCAGCTCGGTGAGGAGGCTGTCGAGGTGCACGGCCTCGGGCACGCGCAGCGGCTCGGTCGACAGCGCGCCGGCGGGCACGTCGGCGCGACGGCTGCGCGGCACGCTCACCGCCGCCTTCAGGTGGACGATGCCGGTGATGTCGTCGAGCGAGTCGTCGTAGACGGGGAACCGGCTGTGCCCCGTGCGCCGTGCGAGCTGGATGACGTCCTCGGCCGACTCGTCGTCGGCGATGGCGTGGATGCTGGGCCGCGGCGTCATGACGTCGGCGGCCGTGAGGCGCGCGAAGGTGAGGCTGCGATCGAGCAGCGACGCCGTGTCCTCCTCGAGCACGCCGGCGCTGGCCGAGCGTCGCACGAGGCTCGACAGCTCCTCGGCGGTGCGGGCGCCCGACAGCTCCTCCTTGGGCTCGATGCCGATCGCGCGCAGCACGCCGTTGGCGCTGCCGTTGAGCACGGTGATCGCGGGGCGGAAGACGGTCGTGAACGCCACCTGGAACGGCATGACGAGCTTCGCCGTCTGCCGCGGAACGGCCAGCGCGAAGTTCTTCGGCACGAGCTCGCCGAGGATCATCGACAGCACCGTCGCGAACGAGATGCCGACGAAGACGGCGACGGGCGACGCGAGCGACTCGGGCCAGCCCCACGCGGCGAAGACCGGCCGCAGCAGGTTCGAGATCGCCGGCTCCATCGTGTAACCGGTGAGCAGCGTCGTCAGGGTGATGCCGAGCTGCGCGCTCGACAGGTGCGTCGACGTGATGCGCAGGGCGCTGATGGTGAGTCCCAGCCGGGTCTCGCCGGCTTCGCGTCGTGCCTCGAGGTCGGCCCGGTCGAGGTTCACGAGCGCGAACTCGCTCGCGACGAACAGCCCGGTGCCGATGGTGAGCAGAAGCCCCACGCCCAGCATGACGTAATCCATCACGCGTCACCCCCTGCAGCGGAGGCGGGTCGGTGGGGCGAGGGTCTACAAGAAGGGGGGTCGTCCATCGTCCGTCGATTCTACGGCAGGCGCGCCGCGCGGATGCCTGTCCCCCGGCATCCGCCGCGCTCGTCGGCATCCCGCTGCGCCGTGCGCTCCTGTTCTGTGCAACTGCGCCGCATAGAGGTGTAGCAGTCGCACCGAACTGGAGCAGTTGCTCCGACCCGCTCCGGCGCGGCCCCTCCTCCCCAATCCGGCTGCCAATGGAATC
>JAUHVN010000511.1 GCA_030425055.1 Actinomycetes bacterium
CTCGCCGCCGGGCCGCCATACGAAGAACGCCCCGAGCGGGCCGTGCACCTCGACGCGGTCGCCGGCCTGCAGGTCGTGCACGAGGTAGGGCGAGACCTCGCCGGTGGGTACCTCGTCGACGGCGAGCACGATGCGCGGCTCCTCGCCCGACGACGCGAGCGAGTACGACCGCGTCGCCTGGTAGCCGTCGGGGGCGGTCAGCCGGATGTCGACATGCGCTCCGGCGTCGTTGCCGGGCCACGTG
Source organism: Actinomycetes bacterium (assembly GCA_030425055.1). Taxonomy (GTDB): domain Bacteria; phylum Actinomycetota; class Actinomycetes; order Actinomycetales; family Microbacteriaceae; genus Microbacterium. The sequence goes on from JAUHVN010000511.1 coordinate 245, forward strand.
GGCACATCGAGCACGATGCGCCGCGCCGTGGCCGTCTCGAGGCGCACCTCGGCGACGGTCGCGACGTGCCACGCCGCGGGTCGGCGGCCGATCACCAGTAGCGCTCCTCCCGCCATGGGTCGCCGTGCAGGTGGTAGCCGTTCTGCTCCCAGAACCCGGGCTCGTCGCTGGGCATCATGGTGATGCCGTGCACCCACTTGGCGCTCTTCCAGAAGTACAGGTGCGGCACGAGCAGACGGGCGGGGCCGCCGTGCTCGGGGTGCAGCGGCTCGCCGTCGGCTTCGAAGGCGACCCAGCTCTGGCCGTCGAGCAGATCCTCGAGCGGCACGTTCGTGGTGTAGCCGCCGTACGAGTGCACCATCGCGAACTCGTGCTCGCTCTCGACCTCGGCGAAGATGCGGTCGAGCGACACGCCGCGCCAGGGCATCTCGAGCTTCGACCAGTGCGTGACGCAGTGGATGTCGACCGTGATGTGCTCGATGCCGAGCGCCCGCAGTCCCTCCCAGTCCCAGCGATGGTCGCCGTTCTCGGTGCGTACGACGAATTCCCACTCGTCGGTGTCGATCCGGGGCGTCGGGCCGGCCGACAGCACGGGCCAGTCGGGGGCGAGCGTCTGCCCGGGCGGCAGGCGGGGATCGCGCTCGCGGGAGCGACCGGAGAAGCCTCGGGTGATGAACGACATGGGGCGCTCCCCTCTGCGGATGCGCTCAGAGTAGCGCCGTGCGGGCTCCGGTGTCACGCATCCGGTGCGCCGGGGCGCGCGTAGGCTGGGGCCATGTCGACCCTGTCGCTCGGGATGCCGCGTGTGCGGCATGATCCGCAGACGGTGCCGGATGCCGCAGGGCGTCCCGACACCGCGGAGCTGGTCGACCGCTTCGGCCGGGTCGCACGCGACCTGCGCGTGTCGATCACCGAGAAGTGCTCGCTGCGCTGCACCTACTGCATGCCGGAGGAGGGACTGCCGTCGATCCCGCGCGACGACCTTCTGACGCCCGCCGAGATCGCACGGCTCGTCGGCCTCGCCGCACGCGATCTCGGAGTGCGCGAGGTGCGGTTCACCGGCGGCGAGCCGATCACCCGCGGCGACCTCGTCGAGATCGTGCGCCTGTCGCACGAGGCGGCGCCGCACGCGTCGCTGTCGATGACCACGAACGCGATCGGGCTCGACCGGCGGGCGGCCGCGCTGCGAGAGGCGGGGCTCTCGCGCGTCAACATCTCGCTCGACACCATCGATCGCGCCCATTTCGCCCACCTCACCCGTCGCGATCGGCTGCCGGCGGTGCTCGCCGGGATCGACGCGGCGCTGCGCGAGGGCCTCGGCCCGGTCAAGGTCAACGCCGTGCTGATGCGCGAGACGCTCGCCGACGCGCCCGCGCTGGTGCGCTGGGCCGTCGACCACGGTGTGAAGCCGCGGTTCATCGAGCAGATGCCGCTCGACGCCGACGCGGCGTGGGCCCGCGGCGAGATGGTCTCGGCGCGCGAGCTGCTCGAGGTGCTCGGCGCGGAGTTCGACCTCAGCCCGGTCGGCCGCGACGACCCCTCGGCGCCCG
>JAUHVN010000070.1 GCA_030425055.1 Actinomycetes bacterium
GTCTGCGGTGGATGGGATTCGGTGCTCGGACACGCCAATGCAGGCGCAAGGCACCAAAGATCAACTATACGTGATGGACTCGGGGTCGGCAACTCGCCGGAACACCGCGTCGGCCATCCTGCGCCGCTCGCGGTGAGAAACCACTTCGCGCGCGAGGAACCCATGCGGAGGCGGTTCCGTGCGCCGCATGGTGTTTCTCGACGATTTGCGCACGTCCGGCGGGTGTGGCATCCGCTCCTGCACAGGGCGCACCCAGGGCCCTCACGTCCACAGATCGCGGTCGAGCGCCCGAACGCCGGCGGCCGTCGAGCAGGCTGACGGGATGCTCACGAGCCTCGCTGCAGCGTCCTGCACGCGATCACCGCTGCCGCTGATCACCGCACGCGAGGCGCGGATGCTGGGCATCCCGGTCTACACGAAGGCGTACCGCCGCGTACGCTCCGGCATCCACGTCGATGCCGCACAATGGCGCACGCTCGCCCCGTGGCAGAGGTACCAGGTGCGCGTGCACGCCTTCGTCCTCGCCCATCCCGATTCGGTCCTTTGTCTGGAGTCGGCCGCCGTCATCCTCGGACTGCCCTACTTCGGCGAACCGCGCGACATCCACGTCTTCGATGCCGCGCGTACGGCGTCCCGCCGATTCGGCGATGTCGCGGTTCACACCAGTGCGTCGCCGAGGACCGTCGTCGAGATCGAGGGCGTACGGGTCACATGCATGCTCGACACCGTGGTGGATCTGATCCGCGCGCTCCCGCCCGCGCAAGGACTTGCGGTCGGGGATGCCGCGATCTCGGCCGCCCGCGGCGGCCCGCTGCGCCTCGACGACCTCCGGGCCGCGACGGGCGAACGGGTGGATCGGCGAGGCAGCGCCCGCGCCGGGTGGGTGCTCGATCACGCCGACGGCGATGCCGAGTCCGCGGGTGAGAGTCTGAGCCGCGCGGTGGCCGAGTGGTGCGGCTTCGAGACTCCGATGCTGCAGTGCGAGTTCCGCTATGACGGCGCGCTCGATCGCGTCGACTTCTTCTTTCCGCGCTCGAACGTGATCGGAGAATCGGACGGCTGGGGCAAGTACACGCTGGACAACCCGGAGCGGGCCGCGTCTCGCCTGGCGGCCGAGAAGCGGCGTGAGGACCGGCTTCGCCGGGCGGGCCATGGCTTCGCCCGTTGGGACCTCAGCGACGCACAGCGGGTCGAGCCCCTCCACCGAGCCCTGCGTGCGGCATCCGTCCAGCTCGTGCGTCCCGCACAGAACGCAATGTTGCTGACGCTGACCCGCTCGGCGCGCTCAGCGTGAGAAACCAGATCCACCACGTGGAACCACCGCACAAGGCGTTCTACTCGTCAGAAGTGGTTTCTCGGCTCGCCACATCCGCCACCTCGGGTGAGGTCACTCCCCGCCGAACAGCGACGCCAGATCGGCCGGGTCGGGCAGGTCCGAGTTCGAGATTGCCTCGCCGTTGATCGCGATCGTCGGCGTCGCGATGCCGTCGAGCCCGGGCTGGATCGGCGTGTTCTCGGTCATCGACTGCGCGTACCGGATGTAGGTGCCGTCGGTGATGCATCCGTCGACGCCGGTCACGCCGACGCTGCCGGCGATCTCGATGATCTGCTCGTCGGTCAGGCCCGTCGAGCCCTCTGCGGGCTGGTTCGCGAACATCGCCTGCATGAACGGCAGGGATGCCTCGCCGTCGGCCGCCGCGACGCAGTACATCGCACCCGCGGCGCGGGACGAGAACTCGGTGCCCTGCGACAGCCGGTCGAGGATCGAGATGGGGTGGATGCCGAGCGTGATCGTGCCGTCGTCGACGAGCTCCTCGATCGAGGCGCCGTAGATCTGCTCGAACTGGTTGCAGATGGGGCACATGAAATCGATGTAGGTGTCCATCGACTGGTCGCCGTCGCCGATGAGGATCGCGCCCGTCTCGGCGTCGATGTTCGCCGCCTGCGGGGCGTCGCCCGGCCCGGTGGATGCGTTGTTCATCCACACCACGAGCCCCGCGACCAGCACGAGGGCCACGACGACCCCCACGCTGATCCAGATCGCGAACCAGTTCGTCTTGCGTCCCGAAGCCATGTCTCTCCCCTATCGCATCCGCACCGGCGTGACACCGAAGGGCTCGAGGCCCGCGGCGCCGCCGTCGGGTGCGGTGAGCACCCAGATTCCGTCATCGTGCACGGCGACGCTGTGCTCCCAGTGTGAGCCCGCTGTGCCGTCGACCGTCGATACCGTCCAGCCGTCGTCCTCGACGAACGTGGCATCCGACCCCGCGACCACCATGGGCTCGATCGCGACGACCAGCCCGGGGCGCACCTCGGCACCGCGATCGGGGGTGCGATAGTTGAAGACCGACGGCGATTCGTGCATCTTGCGGCCGATGCCGTGGCCGACATACTCGCGCAGGATGCCGTAGCCGCCCTCGGGCGCGTGCGCCTCGATGTGCTCCTGCACGGCGGCTCCGACCTCGCCCAGGTGCGTCGCGCGCGACAGCGCGGCGATACCCGCCCACAGCGACCCCTCCGTGACCTCCGAGAGCCGCTCGCGCTCGGCGACGACCTCGGGCCGATCGGGATCGGGCAGCACCACCGAGAAGGCGGAGTCGCCGTTCCACCCGCGGTACTGGGCACCGGCGTCGATCGAGAGGATGTCGCCGGGCTGCAGCATCCGCTCGCCCGGGATGCCGTGCACGACCTGCTCGTTCACCGACGCGCACACGGTGTGGCGGTAGCCCCGCACGAGCTGGAAGTTGCTGACCGCACCGCGCGAGGTGATGACCTCGGACGCCACGCGGTCCAGCTCGATCGTGGTCACGCCCGGGGCGATCCGCTCGCGCACCGCCGCGAGGGCGGCGGCGGTGATGAGCCCGGGCTCCACCATCGCCCGCAGCTGGGCGGGCGACTTGTAGATCGAGCGGCGCAGACCCACCACGGGTCAGGCGGCGTCGGCGTCGTGCAGTCCCCGCGCCGCGAGGGCCGCGAAGATGCGCGCCGTGATCTCGTCGAGCGAGCCGACCCCGTCGATGCGGTCGACGATGCCGCGCTCGCGGTACACGTCGAGGATCGGCGCGGTCTCGCGCTCGTAGATCGCCAGCCGGTTCGCGATGACCTCTTCGGTGTCATCGGAACGGCCCTGCTCCTTGGCGCGCTGCGTGATGCGCTCGATGCTCTCCTCGCGCGGTACGTCGAGCTCGATCACGGCGTCCAGCTCGTCGCCGCGGTCGGTGAGGAACGCGTCGAGGTCGCCGACCTGGCCGAGGTTGCGCGGGTAGCCGTCGAGCAGGAACCCCTCGCGGGCGTCGTCCTGCGACAGGCGGTCGCGCACGACCTCGCCGGTGAGCGAGTCGGGCACGAGGTCGCCGGCGTCGATGATCGCCTTGACGCGCTGGCCGAGCTCGGTGCCGCCCTTGACGTTGGCGCGGAACACGTCGCCGGTCGAGACGACCGGGATGCCGAGCGCTTCGGCGATGCGCACGCCCTGCGTGCCCTTGCCGGAACCCTGGGGTCCCACGATCAGAAGCTTGGCAGAGGTCATCGGAGCAGCCCTTCGTAGTGGCGCTGCTGCAGCTGGGCGTCGATCTGCTTCACGGTCTCGAGGCCGACACCCACGATGATGAGGATCGATGCGCCGCCGAACGGGAAGTTCTGGTTGGCACCGACCGCCGCCAGCGCGATGAGCGGCAGCAGGGCGATGAAGCCCAGGTAGATCGACCCGGGCAGGGTGATGCGGGTGAGCACGTAGTCGAGGTACTCGGCGGTCGGCCGACCCGCGCGGATGCCGGGGATGAAGCCGCCGTACTTCTTCATGTTGTCGGCGACCTCGACGGGGTTGAACGTGATCGCGACGTAGAAGTACGTGAACCCGACGATGAGCAGGAAGTACAGCGCCATGTAGAACGGGTGGTCGCCGCGCACCAGGTACTGCTGGATCCACGCCACCCACACCGGCACCTCTTCACCCGGCTGCGGCTGGTTGAACTGCGCGATGAGCGCGGGGATGTACAGCAGCGACGAGGCGAAGATGACGGGCACGACGCCGGCCATGTTGACCTTGATCGGGATGTACGTGTTGGTGCCGCCGTAGGTGCGACGGCCGACCATGCGCTTGGCGTATTGCACGGGGATGCGCCGCTGCGACTGTTCGACGAAGACCACGAGGGCCACGACGACGATGCCGACGGCGAGCACGAGCAGGAAGGTCTCGAAGCCGCGCGACTGCCAGATCGCCCACATCGACGCGGGGAACGCCGCGGCGATCGACACGAAGATCAGCAGCGACATGCCGTTGCCGACGCCGCGCTCGGTCACCAGCTCGGCGAACCACATGATGAGGCCGGTACCGGCGGTCATCGTGACGATCATGAGCAGCTGCGCCCACCACACGTCGTTGGTGAGCAGGTTCTCGCACTCGGGGATGCCGGTGACGCCGAACAGCTGACCGCTGCGGGCCACGGTGACCAGCGTCGTCGACTGGAGCAGCGCGAGGGCGATCGTGAGGTAGCGCGTGTACTGGGTCAGCTTGGACTGGCCGGCCTGGCCCTCCTTGTAGAGAGCCTCGAAGTGTGGGATGACCACGCGCAGCAGCTGGGTGATGATCGTCGCCGTGATGTACGGCATGACGCCCAGCGCGAAGATGGAGAGCTGCAGCAGCGCGCCGCCCGAGAAGAGGTTGACCAGCGAGAGCAGGCCCTCGGTGCCGGCCGACTGGCGCAGACACGACTGCACGTTCGGGAAATCGACGAACGGCGCCGGGATATGGGCGCCCAGACGGTAGATGGCGATGATCGCCAGGGTGAACGCGATCTTCCGCCGCAGGTCGGGTGTGCGGAAGACGCGTGCGATGGCGCTGAACAAGAGCTTTCCTCCAGGGGGATGCCGGTGCGACGGGCGCACCGTCCACCAGCGTAGCCCAGCGGGGGCCGGAGTGATCTCCGGCCCCCGCTGGTGCTGTTACTTGACGGTGCCGCCTGCGGCGACGATCTTCTGCTCGGCCGAACCCGAGACCTTGTCGACCGCCACGTTGAGCTTGACCGAGATGTCGCCGGTGCCGAGCACCTTGACCTTCTCGTTCTTGCGCACGGCGCCCTTCGCGACCAGGTCGCTCACGGTGACGTCGCCGCCCTTGGGGTACAGCTCCGCGAGCTTGTCCAGGTTCACGACCTGGTACTCGACGCGGAAGGGGTTCTTGAACCCGCGCAGCTTCGGGGTGCGCATGTGCAGCGGCATCTGGCCGCCCTCGAAGCCGGGGCGCACCTGGTAGCGCGCCTTGGTGCCCTTGGTGCCGCGACCGGCGGTCTTGCCCTTCGAGCCCTCACCGCGACCCACGCGGGTCTTGGGGGTGTGGGCGCCGGGGACCGGACGCAGGTGGTGCACCTTCAGCACGCCGGGGCGCGCGGCGTCGTCGGCCGGAGCCTTCTTCGCGGGAGCCTTGTCGGCGGCCTTCTTGGCCGGAGCCTTCTTGGCGGGTTCCTTCTTCTCGGCGGTCGCCTTGGCGGCGGTCGCCTTCTTCGGGGCCTCGGCCTCAGCCGCGGCGTCCTTCTTCTCAGCCTTGTCGGCCATCAGTCGATCTCCTCAACCTTCACGAGGTGGGCGACGGTCTTGACGTAGCCGCGCGTCTGCGCGTCGTCGGGACGGACGACCGAGTCGCCGATCCGCTTCAGACCGAGCGAACGCAGCGTGTCGCGCTGGTTCTGCTTCTCGCTCACCTTGGACTTGACCTGGGTCACCTTCAGACGGGCAGCCATCACGCACCCACCTTCTGGGCAGCGGCGGCCTCGGCCTCGGCGCGCACGAGACGCGCGGGGGCCACCTGGTCGAACTCGAGACCGCGACGGGCGGCCACCGAGCGGGGCTCCTCGAGCTGCTTGAGGGCCTCGACGGTCGCGTGCACGATGTTGATCGTGTTCGACGAGCCGAGCGACTTCGACAGCACGTCGTGGATGCCGGCGCACTCGAGCACCGCACGCACCGGGCCACCGGCGATGACACCGGTACCCGCGGCGGCGGGACGCAGCAGCACGACACCGGCGGCGGCCTCACCCTGCACCGGGTGCGGGATGGTCGAGCCGGAACGCGGCACGCGGAAGAAGTTGCGCTTGGCCTCTTCGACGCCCTTCGAGATCGCCAGCGGCACTTCGCGGGCCTTGCCGTAGCCGACGCCGACCACGCCGTTGCCGTCGCCCACGACCACGAGGGCCGTGAAGCTGAAGCGGCGACCGCCCTTGACGACCTTCGACACGCGGTTGATGGTCACGACGCGCTCGAGGAACTGGCTCTCGCTGCGGTCACGACCGCCGCGGTCGTTGCGCGAGTTGCGCTCACGGCCACCGCGGCGCGCCTCGCGCGGCTCGCGCTCGTTCTGCGCCTCGGCGGGAGCGTTCTGCGCCTCGGGAGCGGACTGCTCGGTGGTCACTTCGTTCTCCTTGTTGTCGGTCACAGGTTCAGACCCCCTTCGCGAGCGCCGTCGGCGATCGCTGCGACGCGGCCCGCGTAGCGATTGCCGCCGCGGTCGAACACGGCGTCGGAGACGCCGGCGGCCTTCGCGCGCTCGGCGACGAGCTCGCCGACCTTGCGGGCCTTGGCGGTCTTGTCACCGTCGAGCGAACGCAGGTCGACCTCGAGGGTCGACGCGGATGCCACGGTGTGGCCCTTGCTGTCGTCGACCAGCTGCACGAACACGTGACGCGACGAGCGGGTCACGACCAGGCGCGGACGGTCGGTGGTGCCGACGACCTTCTTGCGAAGGCGGGCGTGGCGACGCGCACGGGCGTCGGACTTCGTCTTCACGGCCATGGTTACTTACCAGCCTTTCCGGCCTTGCGCCGGACGATCTCGCCGGCGTAGCGCACACCCTTGCCCTTGTAGGGCTCGGGCTTGCGGATCTTGCGGATGTTCGCAGCCGCCTCGCCGACGGCCTGCTTGTCGATGCCGCTCACGGTGAGCTTGTTGTTGCCCTCGACCGTGAAGGTGATGCCCGCGGGCGGGTCGACGAGCACCGGGTGCGAGAAGCCGAGGGCGAACTCGACCGAGCTGCCCTTCTGCTGCACGCGGTAACCCGTGCCGACGACCTCGAGGCCCTTGGAGTAGCCCTGGGTGACACCGATGATGTTGTTGTTGATGAGCGAGCGGGTCAGGCCGTGGAGCGACCGCGACTCGCGCTCGTCGTCAGGACGGGAGACCATGACCTGGCCCTCCTCGACCTTGACCTCGATGGGGCGCGCCACGGTGAGCGACAGCTCGCCCTTGGGGCCCTTGACGGCGACCGCCTGGCCGTCGACCGTGACGGTCACGCCGGCGGGGATGTCGATGGGAAGTCGTCCGATTCGCGACATGTCAGATCACCACACGTAGGCGAGGACTTCCCCACCCACGCCCTTCTGCTCGGCCTGACGGTCGGTGAGAAGACCGGAGGAGGTGGACAGGATGGCGACGCCGAGGCCACCGAGGACGGTGGGGATCTCGGTCGAGCGTGCGTAGACGCGCAGGCCGGGCTTGGAGACCCGCTTGATGCCGGCGATTGAGCGCTCGCGGTTCGGGCCGTACTTGAGCGTCAGCGTGAGGGTCTGGCCCACGCGGGCGTCGGCGACGGCCCAGTCGGCGATGTAACCCTCCTGCTTGAGGATCTCGGCGATGTGCGTCTTGAGCTTCGAACTCGGCAGCGAGACCTCGTCGTGGTGCGCCGAGTTCGCGTTGCGCAGACGGGTCAGCATGTCTGCGACCGGGTCTGTCATTGTCATGTGTTGTTTCCTTCGTTCACCAGGTTTCGTACGCCGTTACACGACGGCCGACCTGTGGTGGTCCGATCGCGGCGCGATCGGGGTGTGGGGATCAGGACTGAGCGTCCGTGCCGCGGAACGGGAAGCCGAGAGCACGCAGCAGGGCGCGCCCCTCGTCGTCCGTGTCGGCCGACGTCACGATGGTGATGTCGAACCCGCGCACGCGGTCGATCTTGTCCTGGTCGATCTCGTGGAACACCGACTGCTCCTGGAGACCGAACGTGTAGTTGCCGTGGCCGTCGAACTGCTTCGGCGACAGACCGCGGAAGTCGCGGATGCGCGGCAGCGACAGGTTGATGAGACGGTCGAGGAACTCCCACGCGCGGTCACCGCGGAGGGTGACGTGCGCGCCGATGGCCTGACCCTCGCGCAGCTTGAACTGCGCGATGGACTTGCGGGCCTTCGTGACGACCGGCTTCTGGCCGGTGATGCGGGTGAGGTCGTCGACCGCACCATCGATCACCTTGCTGTCGCGAGCGGCCTCGCCGACGCCGGTGTTCACCACGACCTTGACCAGGCCGGGGATCTGCATGACGTTGGTGTAGCCGAACTCGTCCTGCAGCTTCTGCTGGATCTCGCTCTTGTACTTCTGCTTCAGGCGGGGCTGGATCTTGCCAGCCTCCGCGGCAGTCACGGTGCTCATTCTCAGAGGTCCTTGCCTGACTTCTTGGCGTAGCGCACGCGGACGGTGCGCTTGTGGCCGTCCTTGGTCTGCTCCTCGACGCGGTGGCCGACACGGGTCGGCTTCTTGCTCGAGGGGTCGACCAGGGCGACGTTGGAGATGTGGATCGGGGCTTCCATCGTCTCGATGCCGCCCGTCTTGGTGCCGCGCTGGGACTGGCCCACGCGGTTGTGCTTGGTGACGTAGTTCACGCCCTCGACGATGACGCGGTTCTGCTCGGGAAGGACCTCGAGGACCTTGCCCTGCTTGCCGCGGTCGCCGCCGCGCTCGGGCTTGGGGCCCGAGATGACCTGAACCAGGTCGCCCTTCTTGATCTTGGCCATGGGGTCAGATCACCTCCGGTGCGAGCGAGACGATCTTCATGAACTTCTTGTCGCGAAGCTCACGGCCGACCGGCCCGAAGATGCGGGTGCCGCGGGGCTCCCCGTCGCTCTTCAGGATGACGGCGGCGTTCTCGTCGAACTTGATGTACGAGCCGTCGGGACGACGGGTCTGCTTGACGGTGCGGACGATGACGGCCTTGACCACATCGCCCTTCTTGACGTTGCCGCCGGGGATCGCGTCCTTGACCGTGGCCACGATGGTGTCGCCCAGACCCGCGTAGCGGCGGTGCGAACCGCCGAGCACGCGGATGGTGAGCAGCTCCTTCGCGCCGGTGTTGTCGGCGACCTTGAGGCGGGACTCCTGCTGGATCACTTGGCCTTCTCCAGAATCTCCACCAGACGCCAGCGCTTGGTGGCGCTCAGCGGGCGGGTCTCGTTGATGACGACGAGGTCTCCGACACCGGCGGTGTTGCCCTCGTCGTGGGCCTTGACCTTCGAGGTGCGGCGGATGACCTTGCCGTAGAGCGGGTGCTTCACGCGGTCCTCGACCTCGACGACGATCGTCTTGTCCATCTTGTCGCTGACGACGTAGCCGCGGCGGGCCTTGCGGTAGCCGCGGGCGTCGGCGTCGCGCACGTCGTGCTCGGCGTGCTCGTGGCCGGCGACGACCTCGGTCGTCTCGGCGGCGTCGGCCTTCTTGGTGGTGGCCATCACTCAGCCTCTTCCTTCACGGCGTCGTCGGCGGCATCCGCCTTCTTCGCCTTGCTCTTCTTGGCCTTCGTCGTCGTCTCCAGCGGCGCGGGCGTGGCACGGATGCCGAGCTCGCGCTCGCGGATGACGGTGTAGAGCCGCGCGATGTCGCGCTTGACGGCGCGGATTCGGCCGTGGCTCTCGAGCTGGCCGGTGGCCGACTGGAAGCGCAGGTTGAACAGCTCTTCCTTGGCCTTGCGCAGCTCCTCGACGAGGCGCTGGTCTTCGAACGTGTCAAGCTCGCTCGGAGCGAGCGTCTTGGTGCCGATCGCCATTACGCGTCGCCCTCCTCGCGCTTGATGATGCGTGCCTTGAGAGGCAGCTTGTGGATGGCACGGGTCAGGGCCTCGCGAGCGAGCTGCTCGTTGACGCCGGCGACCTCGAAGAGGACGCGACCCGGCTTGACGTTGGCGACCCACCACTCCGGCGAGCCCTTACCCGAACCCATGCGGGTCTCGGCGGGCTTCTTGGTGAGCGGTCGGTCGGGGTAGATGTTGATCCACACCTTGCCGCCGCGCTTGATGTGACGCGTCATCGCGATACGAGCGGACTCGATCTGACGGTTGGTCACGTAAGCGGGCGTGAGGGCCTGGATGCCGAACTCGCCGAAGGAGACCTTCGTGCCGCCGGTGGCCTGGCCATCGCGCTTGGGGTGGTGCTGCTTGCGGTACTTGACCTTGCGGGGGATAAGCATCAGGCGGACGCTCCTTCTGCGACGGGGGCCTCGGCGGCGCGGTTGTCGCGGCGGGGACCGCGGCGATCGCCACGCTCGCGCGACGGCTTCTGGTTGGCCTGCTCGCGGGCGAGCTCCTTGTTGGTGAGATCGCCCTTGTAGATCCAGACCTTCACGCCGATGCGGCCGAAGGTGGTCTTGGCCTCGTAGAAGCCGTAGTCGATGTTCGCGCGCAGCGTGTGCAGCGGCACACGACCCTCGCGGTAGAACTCCGACCGGCTCATCTCGGCGCCGCCGAGGCGGCCCGACACCTGCACGCGGACGCCCTTGGCGCCGGCGCGCTGAGCGCCCTGCAGGCCCTTGCGCATCGCGCGGCGGAACGCCACACGTGCGGAGAGCTGCTCGGCGATGCCCTGCGCGACCAGCTGAGCGTCGGCCTCGGGGTTCTTGACCTCGAGGATGTTCAGCTGGATCTGCTTGCCGGTGAGCTTCTCGAGGTCGGCGCGGATGCGCTCGGCCTCGGCGCCGCGGCGGCCGATGACGATGCCCGGGCGGGCGGTGTGGATGTCGACGCGGACGCGGTCACGCGTGCGCTCGATCTCGATGTTGCTCACGCCGGCGCGGTCGAGCTGCGTCTGCAGGAGCTTGCGGATCC
>JAUHVN010000512.1 GCA_030425055.1 Actinomycetes bacterium
GTCGGGGGAGTCCACGGCCATGTCCACGCCTTTTTGTCGGATTTTGATAAATTGTCCGACAAGTTCGAGGCAGGGTCAAACCATTCATTGTACTTGATGGCATCTGGGTATTTCTGTGCGTGCGGTCGGGGTGGTGATCCGGTTGCGCGGGTACGGTGATCGGCGCCGCCCGGAAACCGCCGCTCCCGGTGGGGACGATCAGCGGTTCGGCTCCGGTTTGCCGGCCCGCATCAGGTCGTAGACGTCGAGGTTCTGCACGACGTCCGTCGGCTTGAGGTCCTTCCGGCCGAGCCGGGCCGCGTCCTGGGTGCGCCCCGCCAGCCCGTAGGCGAGGGCGAGGTTCTGCCGGGTCTCGGGGCCGGCCTCGGGCTCGGCGGCGGGCGCGGGCTCCTCGGCGGGCGCGGGCTCCTCGGCGGGCGCGGCCTCCTCAGCCGATGCGGGCTCCTCAGCCGATGCGGGCTCTTCGGCGGGGGCATCCTGCGACGCAGCTCCCGAACCGTCGCCGATCTTCGCGAGCACGGCGCCGACCTCGACGGTCTCGTCCTCCTGCACGAGGATCTCTTCGATGACGCCGCTGACGGGCGAGGGGATCTCGGTGTCGACCTTGTCGGTGGAGATCTCGAGGAGACCCTCGTCCGCCTCGACCGAGTCGCCGACCTGCTTGAGCCAGCGGGTGACCGTTCCCTCGGTGACGCTCTCGCCGAGCGCGGGGAGGACCACGGAAGTGCTCATGGGCAATGTCTCCTTAAGGATGCCGGTGTCGTTCTAGCTTAGTGATGCGCTCGCGCGTCGGGTCAGACGGTATGCAGCGGCTTGCCCGCCAGAGCGAGGAACGCCTCGCCGAGCGCTTCGCTCTGAGTGGGGTGCGCGTGGATGAAGGGCGCGATGTCCTCGGGGTGGGCCTCCCAGCCGACGGCGAGCTGCCCTTCGGTGATGAGCTCACCGACACGGTCGCCGATGAGGTGCACGCCGACGACGGGGCCGTCGACGACGCGGACGACCTTGACGATGCCGGCAGTGCCGAGGATCTCGCTCTTGCCGTTGCCGGCGAGGTTGTACTCGTACGCCTTCACCGACCCGGCACCGTGCTGCTCGGCCGCCTGGGCCTCGGTGAGTCCGACCGACGCGACCTCGGGATGGGAGTAGGTCACCTTCGGGACCTGGCTATCGGGGATCATCACCGGGTCGAGGCCGGCGATCCGGTCGGCGACGTAGATGCCCTGCTGGAACCCACGGTGGGCGAGCTGCAGACCGGGGACGATGTCTCCGACCGCCCACACGCGGTCCGCACCCGTGCGCAGGTGGTCGTCGACGACGACGAACCCTCGATCCAGCGCGACGCCGGCCTCTTCGTAGCCGAGATCGGCCGTCGCCGGGCCCCGACCCACCGCGACGAGCAGATAGTCGGCCTCGTGGGTCGATCCGTCCTCGAGGGTCACGGTGACGGAGTCGGCGGACTGCCGCGCCGACTGGAACCGCACTCCGAGCGACTGGGCGATGCCGCGCTTGCGGAACGCGCGTTCGAGGCCCTTGCTCAGTGCCACGTCCTCGTTCGGCACGAGGTGGTCGAACGCTTCGACGATCGTCACCTCCGACCCGAAGGATCGCCACACGCTCGCGAACTCCACGCCGATCACACCGCCGCCGAGGATCACGACGCGCGCCGGGACCTCGCCGAGGCTCAGCGCCTCTTCGCTGGTCAGAATGCGCCCGCCGATCTCGAGGCCGGGGAGGGACCGGCTGTACGAGCCCGTCGCGAGCACGACGTCGGTGCCGCGGTAGAGGTCGTCG
>JAUHVN010000513.1 GCA_030425055.1 Actinomycetes bacterium
GGAAGAGCAGTTCCGTCCTAAGGAAAGGGTTGGGGGTTCGAGTCCCTCCAGGGGCGCTTCACCGGATGCCCGTGAAGCCGGGATTCAGTCCATTCCGAACCAGGCTCGCACCTGCGCTTCGTGGTCGACGTACGCCTCACCTGAGACGTCGACGACGACCTTGTCGAGCGTGCCGCCGGTGAACGGGAAGGGCGACTCGTACTCGGGCGTGACCGCCGACGCGCTGTCGCGGCCGGCGCAGGCGCCGTCGCCGGTGAGGCAGAAGTAGCCCGGCTGGGTGACGATCGATCCCTCGCCGACCTTCTCGTCGTCGATGTAGAGCGCAAGGGTTCCGCGCGTCCCGGCCATCGCCGGATCGTCGTTTCTTCCGGTCGCGGTGAACTCCGCCACGCAGACATGCGGTCCCGCCGTGAGCGGCCGATCGGCGATCACGTCCTGCAGCACCGAGCCGACCCAGTTGAAGGTGTAGCGCAGCGTGTGGTCCTTGACGTACAGCGAATGGCCGCCGGGCACGCCGCCGGTCGCCCACAGCACGCCTTCGACGGCATCCGGATCGTCCACGACCACGCCCGCCGCGATGGTGTACGAGCGGCCCGGGATCGGCGGGCCGGCCGACTCGGGCACGTCGGCGCAGTCGGGGTAGAACACGTACTGGTCGCGGAGCGGGCCGCCGCGAGGACGCTCTCCCTGCACCTGTTCGAGCGCGTTGCGGTCGTCGAGCGGCAGCCCGTTGTAGCGGCCGGCGTAGTAGAACCACAGCTGGCGCAGCTCTTCGAGCTTCTCGGGATGCTCGGCCGCGATGTTGTGCGACTGTGCCCGATCGGCTTCGAGGTGGAAGAGCTCCCACTCGTCCTTCAGGAACCCGCCCCAGCTCGACAGCGGCGGGTGGACCGTCGTGGCGAGCCACCCTTCGTGGTAGATCGAGCGCTGGCCGAGCATCGTGTAGAACTGGGTCGACTTGCCCGGCGCCCCGGCATCCTCGAGCGCACCCGCGAAGCTCTCACCCTCGATCGGGTTCTGCAGATACCCGTTGATCGTCTCGGGCGGCACGATGCCGAGCAGTTCGTAGATCGTCGGCACGACGTCGACCGCATGGATGTACTGCTGGCGCGGCGCCGAGTCGGCGGGGATGCGGGCGGGCCACGACACCACGCACATGTCGGCCACGCCGCCCTCGGCGCCCGCCCACCGCTTCCAGTATGGGAACGGGGTGTCCAGCGCCCACGCCCAGCCCGTGTTGTAGTGGTTGTTGGACGCCGGGGTGCCGAGCTCGTCGAGGTGCTTGAGCGTCTCGGCGGTCGTGTCGAAGACGCCGTTGAAGAACCGCCACTCGTTGAAGCTGCCGTTCGGGCCGCCCTCACCGCTCGCGCCGTTGTCCGACACCACGACGATCAGCGTGTTGTCGAGCTGCCCCGACTCCTCCAGGTAGTCGAGCAGGCGACCGAGGCGGTCGTCGTAGTACGAGATGTAGCCGGCGAAGATCTCGGCCATGCGCGTGAACAGCCGCCGCTCGTCATCGTCGAGCGAGTCCCACGGGCGAACCGTGTCGAGCGCCGGCCAGGGCTGACCGTCGGGGCCGGTGCGTTCGGTGCCGCCGTGGGGGTTGATCGGCGAGAGCTCGGTGCCCTCGGGCAGCAGCCCCAGCTCGATCTGACGCGCGAGGATGCCCGCCCGGATGCTCTCGTAGCCCTCGTCGAACACGCCCTTGTACCGGTCCGCCCATTCGAGCGGCACGAGGTGCGGAGCGTGTCCGGCCTGAGGCGCCAGATACATGAAGAACGGCTTG
>JAUHVN010000071.1 GCA_030425055.1 Actinomycetes bacterium
GAACGTCATCCTGTCGCTGCATCCGCACAACGACCGCGGCACCGCGATCGCCGCCGCCGAGCTGGGCTACATGGCCGGGGCGGACCGCATCGAGGGATGCCTCTTCGGCAACGGGGAGCGCACCGGAAACGTCGACCTGGTGGCGCTCGGCATCAACCTGCTGACGCAGGGGATCGACCCGCACATCGACTTCAGCGACATCGACCAGGTCAAGCGCACCGTGGAGTACTGCAACCAGCTGCCCGTGCACGAGCGCAGCCCGTGGGCCGGCGACCTGGTGTTCACCGCGTTCAGCGGATCGCACCAGGACGCGATCAAGAAGGGCTTCGAGGCGATGGAGGCTCGTGCCGCGGCATCCGGTGTCGACGTCGACGAGCTCGAGTGGGCCGTGCCGTACCTGCCGATCGATCCGAAGGATCTGGGTCGTTCGTATGAAGCGGTCATCCGCGTGAACTCGCAGTCCGGCAAGGGCGGCGTCGCATACCTCCTGAAGTCCGACCACGCTCTCGACCTGCCGCGGCGGCTGCAGATCGAGTTCTCGGGCGTCGTGCAGGCCAAGACCGACTCGGACGGGGGCGAGGTCACCAGCGAGCAGATCTGGGAGGTCTTCACCGACGAGTACCTGCCGTCGGCGGTCGAGCAGGCCCGCTGGGGTCGGTTCGAGCTGCTGGGCACGAGCACGCGCAGCGACATGTCGGGTGACGTCGCGCTCGAGGTGACGCTCCGTGACGGTGACGAGCGGTTCGAGGCGTCGGGCCACGGCAACGGTCCCGTCGCGGCGTTCCTCGAGGTCGTGCGGGCGCACGGATTCGATGTGACGGTGTACGACTACGTCGAGCACGCCCTGAGCTCGGGCGGCGACGCACAGGCTGCGGCCTACGTCGAGCTGCAGGTCGACGGCGAGCGCCTGTGGGGCGTGGGCATCGACGGCGACATCTCCACGGCGTCGCTCAAGGCGATCGTGTCGGGCGTCAACCGCGCGATCCGGGCACGGCGCACACAGGAGCAGCTGACGGCGGTCTGACCGTCAGGGCTTGATGATCGGCACGGCCGAGGTCTCCACCGCGACCTTGCGCCGGTACAGCGCGCGCTGTTCGGGGAGCGAGATGTCGAAGATCACGGCGAGCAGGCGGATGACGGTGGTCACCGAGACGCCGATGATCGCCGCGACGACCAGGTTCAGGCCGAACGCGTGCGACACGGCGAGGACGAGGCATCCGGCGCCGGCGGCGACCGCGTACAGCGAACCCACGTGCATGATCGCCGTCGGCAGGCCCATGAGCGCGTCGCGCAGGATGCCGCCGCCCACCGCGGCGCACACGCCGACGAACACCGCGGGCACGAGCGGCAGTCCGAGCGTCAGCGCCTTGCTGGTGCCGAAGGCGCCGAACAGGCCGATCACGACGGCATCGAGCCCCACGATGACGCCGTTGAGACGCTGGAAGAGGCCGGCGAGCAGCATGCCGACGAGCGCGGCGAGCGTGGCGGTGAGCAGGTACCAGTTGCTCTGCAGGGTCACCGGCGTGGTGTTGAGGAGCAGGTCGCGGATGAGGCCGCCGCCCATGCCCATCACGATGCCGATGATCGCGACGCCGAGCAGGTCGAGACGGCGCTGACCGCGGAAGCCCGAGGCGAACAGGGCTCCCTGGATGCCGCCGAGTCCGACGGCGATGAGATCCGCCCACAGCGGAATGACGAACAGCGGTTGATCCACCACCCCATTGTGAGGCCGTCGGCGACCTTACGGTTCGCGGATGACGCGCCGGTGATCGTGGGGGAGACGCTGCGGCACGAATACCCTCGGAGGCATGACCGATCCGCGCGCTTCCGTGACCGGCGCGGATCGCCGTGCGTCGCGGGCCGCGGCGGTCGGCCTGGCGGTGACGCTCATCCTGATCGCCCTGGCCGTCGCCGTGCCGCTGCTGACCGGGTGGGACGTGGTGACGCGCGCGTCGCGCAGCGAGGACGATCGCGCCGTTCCCCCGTTGCACGGCGTCTGGGTGCCGCACATCGGCATCGCGACGATCGCGGCGGTCGTGCTCGCCCTTCTCGCGCTGCGCTACGCCGCCCGTCTCGCCGCGACGATGCCGTGGCGTGGCGTGATGGCGGCGAGCATCGGAGCGGCCTTCACGTGGATGCTGAGCCTCGCGCTCGTGGACGGACCGACCGGGATCTCGCGCGTCCTCGGCAACCCGTGGGAGTACCTGCGCACCGCGCGCGAGGTCGACGACATCGGCGTGCTGCTGTCGGAGTACCTCTCTCGCGTTCCGCTGGACGCCGACGACAACTGGGTGACCCACGTCGCCGGACACCCTCCGGGGATGCTCCTGGTCTTCGTCGCACTCGTGCGGATGGGGCTCGGTGCCGACTTCATGGCGGGGCTCATCGTCACCGCGATCGCGGCGCTCCTGGCACCCGCCGTGCTCGTGACGGTGCGTGCGCTGGTCGATGAGGCCACCGCGCGTCGAGCCGCGCCGTTCCTCGTCTTCACTCCCGCTGCGGTGTTCCTCTCGGTGTCGGCCGACGCCGTGATCGCCGTCGTCGGCGCGTGGGGGATCGCGCTGCTCGCGCTCGGGGCGACCAGCAGACGTGTCGGTCCGCTGTGGGCATGGTCGGCGGGGGCGGGGCTGCTCCTGGGCGCCTCGGTGATGATGTCGTACGGGATGCCGCTGTACGGCGTGCTGGCCGTCGCGGTGCTCATCGCCGCGAAGCGCTGGCAGCCGCTGCCGATCGCAGCTGGTACCGCGCTCGTGGTCGTGCTCTCGTTCGCGGCGGCGGGATTCGCGCTGTGGGAGGCGTTCCCGGTGATCTCGGAGCGGTACTGGGACGGCATCGCGCGCCGGAGGCCGTTCGAGTACTGGGTGTGGGGAAACATCGCCGCGCTGGCGATCAGCGCCGGGCCCCTGGTCGGCGCGGGGCTCGCCGCGACGGGCGCGCGGTGGCGCGAACTGCGTCGCGGGATGCTGCTGCTGGTCGGAGCCGGAGTGACGATGGTCGTGCTCGCCGACGTGTCGGGGATGAGCAAGGCCGAGGTCGAGCGCATCTGGCTGCCGTTCATGCCGTGGCTGACGATCGCTCTCGCGGCTCTGCCCGACCGCTGGCTCAGGCCGGCGCTCGGGGGACAGCTGCTGTGGGCGCTGCTCGTGCAGCATCTGCTCTACACGGTCTGGTGATCGACGGCCCGCCGCCGCCTCGATGTCGGCCGAGGCGAGGATAATCGACGGGTGCCCACCTATCGCGACGAGGTCGCGGTGCTCCGCACCCACAAGCTGGGGGAGGCGGACCGCATCGTCACCCTGCTGAGCCGCCGCCACGGCAAGATCCGCGCCGTGGCCAAGGGCGTCCGCCGCACGTCGTCGCGCTTCGGCTCGCGGCTCGAGCCGTTCATGGTCGCCGACGTGCAGCTCTATCGCGGCCGCACGCTCGACATCGTGCAGCAGGCCGAATCGCTGGGATCGTACGGCGCGCCGATCGTGGCCGATTACGACCGCTTCACCGCCGCGAGTGCGATGGTCGAGACCGCCGACCGGCTCAACGAAGCCGAAGCGACACCGCAGCAGTACCTTCTGCTCGTCGGCGGGCTGCGTGCTCTCGCCCGCGGCGAGCACCGCTCACGCAGCATCCTCGACTCCTACCTGCTGCGGGCGATGGCACTGTCGGGCTGGGCTCCCGGCCTCTCGGAGTGCGCGCGCTGCGGTGCTCCGGGACCGCACCCGTCGTTCGTCGCGCAGCTCGGCGGAACCGTGTGCGACGCGTGCGCGCCGACCGGAGCCGCCCGCATCGATTCGGCGACGTCGTCTCTGCTGCGCGCGCTCATGGCCGGCGAGTGGGACGACGTGGATGCCGCCTCCAGCGGCGCGTCGGCATCGGCCTCCGGCCTCATCGCCGCCTACGCGCAGTGGCACCTCGAGCGCGGCATCCGCTCGCTGGCGCACCTCACCGCGGCGGAGGGCTCACGATGACCCCCAAGCCGTACACCCATCGCGATGCGGTGCCGTACCGCCCGATCGACTGGACGGGGCTGTACCCGCCCGAGTTCGAGAAGGTGCCGGCGCACGTGGCGATCGTCATGGACGGCAACGGACGGTGGGCCAACCGCCGGGGACTCACGCGCATCGAAGGCCATCGAGCGGGGGAGGCCGCCCTGCTCGACGTCGTCGCCGGCGCGATCCAGGCGGGTGTGCGGCACCTCTCGGTCTATGCGTTCTCGACCGAGAACTGGTCGCGTTCGCCCGACGAGGTGCGCTTCCTGATGGGCTTCAACCGAGATGTGCTGCACCGCCGGCGCGATCAGCTCAACGAGTGGGGCGTACGCGTGCGCTGGGCCGGTCGGCGGCCGCGCCTGTGGTCGAGCGTCATCAAGGAGCTGCAGCTGGCCGAGCGGATGACGGCCGGAAACGACGTGCTCACCCTCACGATGTGCGTCAACTACGGCGGACGGGTCGAGATCGTCGACGCGGTGCGGTCGATCGCCGACGACGTGGCGGACGGTCGCCTCCGGCCCTCCGCGGTGACCGAGAAGCTCATCGCGCGCCGGCTCTACCAGCCGGACATGCCCGACGTCGATCTGTTCGTTCGGTCGAGCGGCGAGCAGCGCACGTCGAACTTCCTGCTGTGGGAGTCCGCCTACGCCGAGTACGCGTTCCTCGACACGCTGTGGCCCGACTTCACACGAATCGACCTGTGGAACGCCATCGAGATGTTCCAGCACCGTGAACGCCGTTTCGGCGGCGCGGTGGACGCGCCGGAGCCGCCCGCGCTCTGACCGTCTGTCGCGCGAAGGCGCGCAGGCGTATCCTGCGAGCCATCCCGTGCTCTTGATCGGTGAGGGTCGCGTGAGGCGACCGATCGGAGGTGCGTCATGTCGATGTCACGTCCACGGTGGGCGATGGTCGTACCGGCCGCCGTACTGCTCGTCCTCGTCGCCTGTGCGCCGGTGTCGGACGAGGGTGCGCCGCCGCCGAGTGCGCCGGCGTCGGCGTCGCCGACCGAGGAGCCGCCCGCGGATGACGACGGCGAGGGTGAAGACGGCGGCGGTCAGGGCGACGGCGGCGGGGGTGGCGGGCAGACCGACGGGCAGGCGGACCCCGCGCAGGAGACGAAGCGCACCGGGCCGGTGGCACAGTACGGCGGCCCGGCGTACGGTGACCAGGGCACTGCAGAGGTCCTCGACGACGGCGCCTGGTGCAAGACGATCGCCGTCTTCTGGGGAGGCGACGGTCCGGTTCCCGACGGAGTGTCGTTCACCTTCGAGTCCGCCGTCGTGAGCCCGGGCGGGCTCTCGGTCGAGGCCGCGGTCTGCGGCACGCGCAACGCCGATCGTGCCTGTCTCGGTTCGACCGTCGCGGCCAACGAGGACGGCATCTTCTGCAGTCTCCTGCTGCGCCCCGACGGGTCTTTCGTCGACGGGACCACCATCACCTTCATCGGCACCCTGGACTGCCCCACCGCCGAGGTGTGCGACCAGGTCGCCGCCCGTGCGGTCGACCCGGGACCGCCGATCGTCGTCAACGACCCGGATGGCGCGTGATGGCGCGGCCGGCAACGCGAAAGCGCAAGGATCCGAGCGCGGTCTCGGACGCGGCGCAGCCGCACGACGCTGCGCCCGACGTCGCGCCGGTGGCCGACGCGTCCGAACCTGCAGCCGGGCTCGGTTTCGAGAAATGGATGGGCTTCCTGTCGGGTTTCGTCGCGCCGCTGACGCTCGTGACGGCGCTGCTGTTCTACTTCGGCTACGTGTCGACGCGCGAGTTCTTCCTGTACTTCGGCATCGACGTCGACCTGATCGGACTGAGTTCGCAGGAGTTCGTGATGCGCAGCCCCGGGGCGCTGTTCATCCCGGTCATGATCCTGCTGCTGCTGTCGGCGGGTCTCATCGTCGGACACCGGATGCTGCGCCGTCGGTTGCTCGCCCGCGAGACCGCCGCCGCGGGTCGCGTGGTCGCGGTGATCGCATGGACCGGCATCGCTCTCGTGCTCGCGGGGCTCCTCGTCGCCTTCCTGGGACCCGTCCTCGCCGACGGGGGAGTCGCGCAGCTGATCACGCCCGTCCTGCTCGCCGTGGGCGCGGGGCTGTGCGCGTACGCGGCGTCGACCGCGCGGGCGCTCGGCGCGGCGATCTCGCGCGCCGTCGTCGTGCTGCTCGTGCTGGTCATGGTCGCCGGCACCTTCTGGGCGACGGCGACGCTCGCGCAGTGGTGGGGACGCGGTCAGGCGCGGGCCGTGGCATCCGACTTCACCGTGCTTCCCGCCGTGGTGCTCGACACGCGTGAGCGGCTCGCGCCGGGCAACGACGCGATCACCTTCCAAGAGCTCGACGGCGGGGGTGCTGCGGAGGGTGACGCGGCGGGTGAGCCGACCTATGCGTTCCGCTACTTCGGGCTGCGGTTGCTGGCCCAGGGCGACGGCCGCCTGTATCTGGTGCCCGACCAGTGGTCGCCCGACGCGTCGACGATCGTGGTGCCGTACGACGACGTCCGCGTGCGGTTCCGCTTCGTGCCCGACGCCGATCCGCCTACCGGGTGAGAGCGCGCACCGGCGGTCAGCGCGGCAGGTTCTGCTCGATCACCGAGACGATCGCCGGGTCGTCGGGCTTGAGCTGAGGGCGGAAGCGGTGCACCGCGCCGTCGGGCGTGAGCACGAACTTCTCGAAGTTCCAGCGGATTCGCCCTGCGTGCCCGCCTTCGTCGGGGTTCTGCTTGAGCGCCTTGTAGAGCGGAGCCGCCTTGCCACCGTTGACCTTGACCTTGTCGAACACCGGGAAGCTCACGCCCCACGTGGTCGAGCAGTACTCGAGGATCTCGTCCATCGACCCCGGCTCCTGACCCATGAACTGGTTGCAGGGGAAGCCGAGCACGGTGAATCCACGCTCGGCGTACGCCTTCTGCAGCTGCTCGAGCTGCTCGTATTGCGGAGTCAGTCCGCACCTCGAGGCGACATTGACCACGAGGACAACGTCGTCGGCATAGTCGCCGAGCGTCGCCGTGGCCCCGTCGGCGGTCTGGAACGGAATCTCGCGCAGGTCGGTCGCCGTCTTGTCGGTCATGCCCCCAGGCTACGATGCCGCGGGATACCCGGGGGCGTGCGTCTGGGAGAATGGGGGAGTGACCACCGCCATCGCCCCTGCCCGGACGCTGCGCATCGGGCCGATCGCGCTCGATGCGCCCGTCGTGCTGGCGCCCATGGCCGGCATCACCAACACCGCGTTCCGCCGCCTGTGCCGCGAGTACGGCGCCGGCCTGTACGTGAGCGAGATGATCACGTCGCGCGCTCTCGTCGAGCGCAACGACACCACGATGCGGCTCATCACGCACCACGAATCTGAAACGCCTCGCTCGATCCAGCTGTACGGCGTCGATCCCGCGACCGTCGAGGGCGCCGTGCGCGTGCTCGTCGACGAGGACCGTGCCGACCACATCGACCTGAACTTCGGATGCCCCGTGCCCAAGGTCACGCGCAAGGGCGGTGGTGCGGCACTGCCGTGGAAGCTCGGCCTCTTCCGCGACATCGTCACGCGCGCCGCGCGCGCGGCCGGCGACATCCCGCTCACGGTCAAGATGCGCAAGGGCATCGACGCCGACCACCTCACGTTCCTCGACGCCGGCCGCATCGCCGAAGACGCCGGCGTCGCGGCCGTCGCCCTGCACGCCCGCACCGCCTCGGAGTTCTACTCGGGTCAGGCGGACTGGTCGGCGATCACCGCGCTGAAGGAGGTTGTCACGAGCGTGCCGGTGCTCGGCAACGGCGACATCTGGTCCGCCGACGACGCGGCGCGCATGATGGCCGAGACCGGGTGCGACGGCGTCGTGGTCGGACGCGGATGCCTCGGTCGGCCGTGGCTCTTCGGCGACCTGGCTCGCGCACTCGGGGGACCGCAGGCCGCCGCGGGCCCGCCCGTCGACGCCACGCTCGGCTTCGTCGCGGCCGCGTTCCGCCGGCACGCGGAACTGCTGGTGGAGTTCTTCGACGACGAGGGCCGCGGCTGCCGCGACATCCGTAAGCACGTCGCGTGGTACTTCAAGGGATACCCGGTCGGCGGCGACCTGCGCGCGCGCCTGGCCACCGTCTCGTCCCTCGCCGAGATCGACGACCTGCTGTCCGAGCTCGACCTCGACGCACCGTACCCGGGTGCCGCGGCGGAAGGTCAGCGGGGCCGCGCCGGAAGCCCGAAGCGGACGGCACTGCCGGAGGGCTGGCTGTCGTCGCGCGACCTCGGTGCCGAGGCATCCTGCGCCCTCGCCGATGCGGAACTCGACCACAGTGGCGGCTGACGCCGCGGCGCACGCGGACGGATACGGCGCGCACGACCGCGAGCGGTTCCACACCGAGCGCCATCGCTCCAGTCGCGACGACTTCGCGCGAGACCGCGCGCGCGTGCTCCATTCGGCGTCGCTGCGCCGCCTCGCGGCCAAGACCCAGGTGCTGAGCCCCGCGAGTCCCGCGGACTTCGCGCGCAACCGGCTCACGCACTCGCTCGAAGTCGCCCAGGTCGGCCGCGAACTCGCGACCGCGCTGCGGCTCGCGCCCGACGTCGTCGACGCGGCGTGCCTGAGCCATGACCTCGGCCATCCTCCCTTCGGGCACAACGGGGAGCGCGCGCTCAACGACTGGGCGGAGCACATCGGCGGGTTCGAAGGGAATGCGCAGACGCTGCGGATCCTCACGCGGCTGGAGCCGAAGGTGGTCGACGAGTCCGGTCGGCCGTTCGGACTCAACCTCACCCGCGCGAGCCTCGACGCCGCGTGCAAGTACCCGTGGACGGCCGACCACCCGCTGCCCGACCCCGGCGGACGCCTGAAGTTCGGCGTCTACCCCGACGACGAGGACGTCT
Source organism: Actinomycetes bacterium (assembly GCA_030425055.1). Taxonomy (GTDB): domain Bacteria; phylum Actinomycetota; class Actinomycetes; order Actinomycetales; family Microbacteriaceae; genus Microbacterium. The sequence goes on from JAUHVN010000071.1 coordinate 8,831, forward strand.
TCCACTGGCTGCGCGACGGCGCTCCGGGCCGCGTCCGCTGCATCGAGGCCGAGGTGATGGACCTGTCGGACGACATCGCCTACTCGGTGCACGATTTCGAGGACGCGATCGTCAACGGGTACCTCGACCCCGCCGAGCTCGACGCGGATGCCGGTCACGACGCCCTGCTGCGCGCCATCCAGGCGTGGGTGGGGTACGACTTCGCGCGCGACGAGCTGGAGGACGCGCTGTATCGCCTGATGCGCATGCCCGAGTGGATCGACGGGTTCGACGGTTCGCGCGCCGCCCTCGCCCGTCTGAAGAACCTGACGAGCGACCTCATCGGGCGGTTCGCGCGGGCCGCGACGACCGCGACGCGCGAGGCGCACGCGGTGGATGTGCTCACGCGCTACTCGGCCCATGTCGTCGTGCCTCGCGTGGTCGAGGCCGAGATGGCGGTGCTCAAGGGAATCGTCGGCGCGGCGGTCGTCGGGATGGAGGGGCGCAAGCAGCTGTACAAGGAGCAGCGGCGCGTGCTCAAGCGACTGGCGACCGCGCTGTCCGAGCATCCCGATACGCTCGAGCCGATGTACGCCGACGACTTCTCCGCGGCGACGACCGATCAGGCGCGTGCGCGCGTGATCGTCGACCAGGTCGCGAGCCTCACCGATCAGCTCGCCATCGCCTGGCACGAGCGGCTCGTCGGCGAGGTCGACGGGCCCTCTCTCGGCGTGTGGATGCCGCGGACGCCGGCGGCGGAGCTGCGCTGATGGCCGGCCGCATCCGTCAGGCGGACGTCGACGAGGTGAAGGCGCGTACCGACATCTCCGACATCATCGGCGAGCGAGTGGCGCTCAAGCCGGCGGGTGTCGGCTCGATGAAGGGGCTCTGCCCGTTCCACGACGAACGCTCCCCGAGCTTCAACGTCCGGCCGCAAGCGGGCTTCTACCACTGCTTCGGGTGCGGCGAGTCGGGCGATGTCTACTCGTTCCTGCGCAAGATGGACCACCTGTCGTTCGCCGAGGCGGTGGAGCGGCTCGCCGGCCGGATCGGCTACACCCTGCATTACGAAGACGGCGGCACGGCGGCCGACACCTCGGGCCGCACGCGGCTCTACGCGGCCAACACCGCCGCGGCCGAGTGGTTCCGCAGCCGACTCGCGACGCCGGATGCCGACATCGCCCGCCGTTTCCTCGGTGAGCGGGGCTTCGACGCGGGCGCGGCTGCGCACTTCGGCGTGGGGTACGCACCGCAGGGGTGGTCGGGGCTCGTCGAAGCCCTTGGCAAGCAGGGGTTCACCCCGGAGGAGCTGTTGGCCGCCGGGCTGGTCTCGCAGGGCCAGCGCGGTGTGTACGACCGATTCCGCGGGCGGGCGGTCTGGCCGATCCGCGACGTCACGGGGCAGACGATCGGCTTCGGGGCGCGCCGTCTGCACGAAGACGATCAGGGGCCCAAGTACCTCAACACCCCCGAGACGACGATCTACCGCAAGGCCCATGTGCTGTACGGCCTCGACCTCGCCAAGCGCGACATCTCGCGCGAGCACCGCGTGGTCGTGGTCGAGGGGTACACCGACGTCATGGCGTGTCACCTCGCGGGGGTCACGACGGCGATCGCGACGTGCGGCACCGCGTTCGGCGCCGACCACATCACGGTGCTGCGGCGCGTGATGGGCGACGACACCGCCGCGGGTGAGGTCGTCTTCACGTTCGACCCGGATGCCGCGGGTCAGAAGGCGGCCCTGCGGGCCTTCGCCGATGCGAAGCGGTTCAACGCGCAGACCTACGTCGCGACAGGACCCGAGGGCCTCGACCCGTGCGATCTGCGACTGCAGCGCGGCGACGGTGCCGTCCGTTCGGTCATCGACACCAAGGTGCCGATGGTCGAGTTCGTGCTGGATCAGCGGATGGCGCCCTTCGACCGCTCGACCGTCGAGGGGCGTCTGGGGGCGCTGCGC
>JAUHVN010000514.1 GCA_030425055.1 Actinomycetes bacterium
ACCCACCACTGCGCCTGTTCGAAGAAGAAGTTCGGGTGGCGGCTGTAGGCGAACAGCCCGGCGGTCAGGAAGCCGGGTTCGAGCGCGCCGCCGGCCTCGGCCTTGCGGCGGTGGAACTCCCACTGCTGCTGGTCCGCGATGAACTCACCGACCAGCAGCCCTGCGAAGAGGACCGCGAAAGCGGCATCCCATCCGGTGAAGGCGGCCGGATGCTGCCACGCGATCTGCGCGGGCAGCGTGATCAGCACGAGCAGCGCCATCTGGTACAGCACGATGAAGAACAGGTTGAACACCTGGAACATCGCCGGTGACATGCGCCCCCGCAGGATCGCCCACCGGTAGTCCTCCATGCCGGTGTACCCGCCCTTGCGCGCGAAGTTGAAGGTGAGCCGGGCGCCCCACGCGGTCACGAGCACCGCCATCACGAGCAGCCGCGTGGCGTCGCGGCCGTCGACGAGGGCGGCGATCGCGAAGATCCAGACGTACACGACCGGCACGATCGACCACAGCCGGTCGACCCACGAGGTGTCCTTCGTGACGAGCGAGGCGATCCAGCAGAAGGCGCTGGCAGCGCCCGCGACGATGAGGACGATGACGAGGGGGTCCATGCGCCCAGCGTAGGGCCCACGCGGCGGATTGCGTGGTCAGACCACACGCGGTACTGTGGTCTGACCATAGAAGGGAAGACACGTGGCCGAAGCCGTGCGCGCGTGGCGGACCGTCCTCGAGAAGATCGAGACGGATCTGCTCGACGGCGCGCTCGCCCCCGGCGATCGCCTTCCCCCCGAGCGCGAACTGGCCGCGACCCTCGGCGTCGGCCGATCGAGCGTGCGCGAAGCACTGCGCGTGCTCGAGGTCATGGGCCTCATCCGCACGGGCACGGGCTCGGGTCCGACATCGGGGGCGATCATCATCGCCACGCCGCAGGGCGGCATGGCGGCGCTGCTGCGTCTGCAGGTCGCCGCGCAGGGCTTCCCCCTCGACGATGTCGTGCGGACCAGGCTCGTGCTCGAAGCCGCGGTCGCGCACGCCCTCGGGGCCGACGCCGATCGCGATCTCGGCGCCGCCCGCCTGCTGCTCGACGCGATGGTGTCGGACGACCTGACCCCGGCCGAGTTCCTCGCCCTCGACGCGCAATTCCACGTCGCGCTCGCCGAGGCATCCGGCAACACCGTCATCGCGGCGATGATGGCCGGGCTCCGCTCGGCGATCGAATCGTACGTCAACGCCGGCGCGGCGCGCATCGACGACTGGGATGCCACCGCCGACCGCCTCCGCGCCGAGCACGGCGCGATCCTCGACGCCCTCGACCGAGGGGAGCCGCAGCACGCCGCGACCCTCGTCCACGACCACATCACCGGCTACTACGCGCGCGCGGCTCTCGTCCGCGACGCCTGACGAAGGACACACCATGGTGCAGCGCCAACTCCCCAACCCCGCCGAACTGCTCGAGCTGATGCAGTTCAAGAAGCCCGAGTTCGACGGCCGCAAGCGACGCCTGAGCGCGGCGCTGACGATCGCCGACCTGCGTGACATCGCGAAGCGGCGCACCCCCAAGGCGGCGTTCGACTACACCGACGGCGCCGCGGAGGGCGAGCTGTCGCTCGTGCGCGCCCGGCAGGCGTTCGAAGACGTCGAGTTCCACCCCGGCATCCTTCGCCCGGCTCCGTCGGTCGACACGTCGGTCGAGATCCTCGGCGGGCCGAGCGCCCTGCCGTTCGGCATCGCGCCGACCGGCTTCACGCGACTCATGCAGACCGAGGGCGAGATCGCCGG
>JAUHVN010000515.1 GCA_030425055.1 Actinomycetes bacterium
GAGCGTGGCCCCATCGTCGGCGTCGACCTCAACGCCGACGCACTCTGGCACTTCTCCCCGTGGGAGTCCTACGTCGACCAGACCGATCGCGCATCCCTGTCCACGAACATCCTCGTGCTCGGCGCGTACCGTGCCGGCAAGAGCGCCGCCGTGAAGACACTCGTGACACGGTCGATCGCGTTCGGGCATCAAGCGGTCGTTCCCTCCGACGCTAAGGGCGAATGGGGCGTCGTCGCCGATGCCGTGCCCGGCGGCACGGTGATCCGGCTCGGCGGCGGCACCGCCGCTCGTCTCAACCCTCTCGACCGAGGACCGCGACGAAGCGACGCGACGGATGACCAGCACGAGCGGATGGTCCGCCAGCGTCGCATCACAACTCTGATCTCCATCGTCGAGATGGCGTTGGGCGGTTCACGTCTGACCGCCGTCGAGCATGCGGCGATCCACGAGGCTCTCGCTCGATGCATACACGCGTCGGCTGACCGACCGACCCTCCGCGGCGTCTACGACGAGCTCGGTCTGATGGTCGCCGACACGGGTGGCGACTTCCGTCTCGCCGACGGAGCCGTTCAACCTCGTTTCGTCCTTCGCCGCTTCGTCGACGGCGACCTGTCGGGACTGTTCGAGGACGACTCCACCGTGGCTTTCGATGCCGACTCACCGATCGTCGTGGTCGACACTTCGGAACTGTTCGCACGGGGAGAGCTCGTCGCCCAGCTGACCCAGGTGTGCACGACCGCCTGGATCCAGGCCGTGGTGTCCGACCGCTCAGCCAAGCGCACCCGCTACGTCATCCGCGAGGAAGGCTGGCGCGACATGACCTCGCTCGCCGCGCTCCAGATGTACCAGCAGTGGCTCAAGCTGTCGCGGCACTACGGCATCAGCAACATCGTGATCCTCCACAAGATGGGCGACCTCGACGCGGTCGGCGACGCGGACTCCCAAGAACGCAACCTCGCCTACTCGATCGTGGGCGACATCGAGAACAAGTTCATCTTCCGCGTCAACCACCAGGAGCAGACCAGCCTTCGCCAGCGACTCAACATGCCGGCACCGCACGTCGAGATGGCCCGCCAGCTGCGCAAGGGCGAGTTCATCGCCTACGTCGGCCAGTACGCCTACCTCGTCGACTGCTTCGCCACGTCCACCGCGTGGGAGTTCGAGCTGTTCAAGACCGACGATGCGGTTGAGGCGTCCGATCGCGAGAGCATCCCTTCGGCCATCGATTACAGCGCCGCCGACCTGGATCAGATCTGGCCCGACCCCACCGACACCAGCCTCGACGGCTGGCTCACCGCCACAGAGAGGGGATCGTCATGACGATCGCCACACACCTACGCGTCTACGCGACGGTCACCGGCCCCACCGCGACGTTCGTCGGCCACGACGGACACCGCGAGTCGCTCGTCGCAAAGGACGCCGAGGACATCCGCCGCGCCGTCATGCGACGAGCCACGGACGAAGCCCGCCGCGTCGGCTCGCCGCTCGAACTGGTGACCTCCGGCGACCGCGGCGAGCATCGGCTCGTCATCGCCGGCGACGGCGAGGTCTCTCGCCGCGAGCCGGCCGTCCCTGGCTTGTATGAGCCCGTATCGCTCGCGACGCCCACGCCGGTGCCGGCGGCCTCTACCGAGCCGGAGCAGGAGACGGCGCCCCGCCCCACCTTCATCGCTCCCGCCAATCCGACGCGCACCGACACGCGTCTTCGCTCCGTGCTGCGCCGCCTCGGGTTCATCAGCACCACCTCCCCTGCCGAAACCGACCATCTC